>JAISCK010000196.1 GCA_031265635.1 Spirochaetaceae bacterium | reverse complement strand
TCAGGGCGGAAGAAGGCCGCTTGACAGCACCTGGAAGAGGCCGATAAGGCCGCCCAGTATGGCGCCGAAAAGGTCTATCCATTTGAACTTATCGGCCATGATATCGAGAATCATTTTTTCGACTTCAAGCATATCAAGAGAATCTATTTTCGCGGCGACAATGGTTTTTATGGCAAGGGAAGCGAGTATGTCGTCAGAGCTTTTCTTTATCCCCTCAAGCAGGGCGCCGGTAACGCGCCTGTCCATCGCGGCCTTCCTGTCCCGGTCAAGGCCGAGCAGCCCCGAAAGATTGTCCTTCCGGCGCCCGCGAAAAAAAGCGTCCAGGGCCAGGGCCATGCCTGTTTCGTCCCCGGCCTTGCGGCGCAGCAGCGAGGCCAGGAGCCCGGCGGCTTCCTCCTCCCCCAATGCCCCGGGATTCTCAGGCAGGGCGGAGGCAAAGAACCTGAGAAGGAAGGCGAACACCTCGCCGCTGTCCGTATCGAGAAAGGCTGAAAGGGGGGCTTCAAGCAGGGACCCGGAACCTTCGCTGTTTTTTTCAAGAAAATCAGAAACATGGTCGCGGAAAAACCCGTCCGCCTTCTCCCGCGCCTGCTCGCCGTCCAGGCCCTTTTCAAGCTGGTCTATAAAATCATCGACAATTTCCCCCATTCTTTCGCTGAGGGTTCTGTCGTACTGGCCCGCCGAAATAAAAAAACGCTGCACGGCGTTGAGCCTGAGTATCGCGCCGGAAAGAAAAATCCTCCCCTGGGCTTCGAGTTCGGCGTGGACCTCTTTGCCCCGGAGCAGCGTTATGAGGGAACGGACCATGGACGGGTACTGCCGTTTGAACAAAGCGGCAAGGGCCGGGGAAAAAGTCCCGCCCCCGAAACCCGGCGAGGCAAGGCCGGCCAGTTTTTGTACAAGCAGGGCGGATTTTTCCCCGCCGAGTACGGCCCGCAGGGTTTTCCCCCGGCTTTTTGCCATAAAGGCCGAACAGAGCGCGAGAACGGCCTCATCCACAAGGGGCGAATCAAGGACCGGGCGTATGAGCCGGGCAAAGAACCGGGCGGCTTCCGAGGGTTCGCCTGAGGGTGCGCCCAAGGGCGTGCCTGTTTCGTGTCCGGGCACAAACCAGGGATTGTCTTCCAGCGGGCGGGAGAAAAAGCCTTCGCTTGCCAGGGAAACCAGGTTGAACATGGGGCCGCGGAATTCAGCGTCGTCGAGGCGCTTCCGCAAAAGTTCCCCGGTAAGGAGATGCTTTTCGGTCATGGCGCCTATGCTCAGGGCAAGCGTGTGCCTTCCCCGGGGAAGTATGCCCGGCGTAAAGGGAAGGCGCAGGCCGAAGACGCGAATCTCCCTGAGGGGCCTGAAAAGCATTTTGATGGCGATTACATTGGTAATAAAACCTATCAAAGCCCCGGCAAGGGGGGGGATGAACCACCTGACGGGGACGGCGAGAAGAAAAGGCATCTAGGAAAGCAGCCCCGCGGCGGTTTTGGCCCGGGATTCATTATCGTAAATCTGTATATTGCTCTCCTCAAGCCAGCCCCGGTAATCACCTTCAATAAAAACCCAGGGCACGCCCTCGCCGTTTGTCCGTACCAGAAGCCTTTCCAGAACCCGCACGATGGAACCCCTGCGCACATAGCCCTGGGACAGCGCGCCGCTACGGGGCTGGTCAAGGACATGGGTATAGGAAACAATGATCACCCCGTAGCCTATAAGATCCCGGGACAGGAGGGGGCTGGCCGGAAGGACAACGGGTTTTTCCCCATCGCGCCCGCCGCAGGAACCCAGTACAAGCACCAGCGCGGCAACAACTATCCCTTGACCGGTACACGGTGAATGCCCTACTCTCATTATGGTGAAAAATATATCCTTTTTTGCCTTCTTAGTCATCCTGTTTGTATATATACCTTTCCGAGGCGCCGCCGATACGGGAACAGCGGGGAAGGACCCGCCCGGAGACCCGCCGCCCGGAGGCCATATATGGTCTTTGGGGTTCAGGAGCGGCGTACTGTGGGGAGGGACCCGCGAACAGGTTTTCCGAGAGGCGGGCAGCGACGATCTTTTAAGCAGGCTTGACTGGGAATTAAAGCCCCTTGTTTATTTCGGCGCGGTCCTCGGCATGGATTCCGCGGGGAAAAAGGAGCGGGGCGGTTTTTTTCAGGACCTGGGGCTTTCCGTGGGCGTGCCTATGGACAACGGCACCCTTGAGGACCGGGACTGGGAAATTCCCGGAGTCCTTACCCAATTCTCGCGCCATCCGGCCGCCACAATAAACGCCCTGCTCCTTGACTACCGCCTGGGCTTTTCCCTGCCGGCGGGATACCGTTCTTCGTTCAACTTCTTTCTTTTTTTCTCGTGGAACCACTTTAGCTGGGTGGGCCGGGACGGCTACGGCCAGTACACCGACCCTCCCGCGCCCTGGACGCCCGGCATTCCCAAAGACTACAACCGCTTCCGGGGAAAAGACGTTATCCGCTATGCCCAGGACTGGGTCGTGCCCGGCCTGGGATGGGGCATGGATTTTTCCCTTTTGAAAAACCTTGACGCCGGCGTGTCCCTGCTCTTCAGCCCCCTGGTACTGGCCGTGGACAAGGACGAACATTTTTTGAACAAGGATACCGTGTTCCGCGATTATCTTTGGGGGGGCTTTTTTCTCGAAGCCTCGTTTTCCTTTGCCCTTGCCCTTTCGCCGGGAACACGGCTGCGCGTAAAAACCGCCAGCCGCGTCATTTCCGGTTCCAGGGGCAACACGTATATATGGCAGCCCAGGGACGTATTCCTCGGCGGCAGCGCCGATACCGCGGGGGCTTATATTTCGTATGTAAGCGCGGAACTCACGTTTGAGTGGGCCCTTGGGAAGAGCTTTTGAGGACTACCGGCCGCGCAGCCGGGAACGGAGGCCGGGAAGGAGAGCGCGGTCGGAACCGGCAAAGTCAAGCGTTTCGATTTCGTCGAGGGAGGCCCACTTCCATTCGCTGTGGACCGCGAGGGTAAATTCCGTTCCGGGGAAAAAAACTTCGTAGGCGTTGAGCAGTCTCAGGGAGCCCTTATGCTCAAAGGACGCGCTTCCCAGATGCTCCCCCACCCTGACGGGAATCCCCAGTTCTTCCTGAAATTCCCGGATCAGCGCCCCGGCGTCGTTCTCGCCCTGTTCCACTTTGCCGCCGGGAAATTCCCAGCGGCCGCCCATAGCGCCCCCGTCCCCCCGGCGGGCGATAAAAAGCCTCCCGCCGTTAAAGGCTATTCCCGCCACCGATTTAGGCATACCGGCGGGGGAAGAAGAACCGGAACGAATCATAGGCTAGAGGAGCAGCACCGTGGGAAAAAGGAAGTGAAGCGCCGAAGAGGCCATGGCGGCTACTCCTACCCAGCGTTGGTTGACGGCAATAAGGGCCGCTATCTTTTCCGAGCGGTCGGAAGAGAGGGAAGTCCCCTGGCGGTAATATTTGAATATCAGGGCAAAGCCCGCGAAAAACCCGGCGAGGGCGGGGATGAGGTCTCCTATGACCGGAATGTCGCCCGGTATGACCGACAGTATTTTAAGAACGCCGGTCAGGGCGCTCACTATGCCCAGAACCAGGCGGAAAGTCCGGTTCTCCGGCGAAAACCTGAACCCGGGGGACGTATCCTCTTCTTCATCATGACCGGTAAAGAGAATAAAACCGCTCAGGGCATTCGCCGCTACCGATAAAAAATAAAATTGAAGCATCTACCGTACAGCATAGATGATGCGCCGGGCCGTGTCCAGACCCCGCCTCATTCACGCGGGCCGGCCAATTGCTCAAGGAGCAGCCTGATCCGTTCCGGCGCCGCATCGGCCTTTTGATATAAACCCGGCGCCTCTAGCCCCAGGCTCCTGAAGTACCGCGCCCGCCGGGAGCTATCACGGAGGCTTGAACTGAACAGCGTAAGAACCGGAACGGCAAATTCGGTTTTGGAAGAGAGCCAGGCAAGGCTCTGTTCAAGAACTTCCCAGGCGTATTCGCTATTCGGCAGCCACGCGCTGGAAACGCAGACAGCCCACACCGTGTTTCCGGGCCAGCGCAGGGAAAATTCCAACAGCCGGTCGAACACAAAGGGAATATCCCGGGGCGTAAGCGTGTCCTGGTAGAAAAAATCAAGGTCGATGGAAACAAAGAGGAGGGAGTTTCCCGGAGAAACCGTGCCAAGCTCATCCAGACTAACGCAGCGCGGCTTTTGTATGTTCCACCCGGCGGTGGACCGTACAAAACCTTCGTAGCGCGCGGCAGCGGGAAAGCCCGAAATTCCGCTTATCCACACCAGAGAATCTACCGGCCGCGAAACAAGGGGATGTATCCAGTTGTGGTTTCCGCTAAAACCACCGGCGTTGTTCGGGGCAGTGTCCGCGTGGGCGTCCACAACGACAAGCGCCGCCCTTTCGTTCCCCGCCTGATCAAGCAGCCACGGCCCGTGGTCCGCGTGGTGATCGGAAAAAAGAACGGGGATTTCCCCCGGCGCGGATAAAGGCTGCGCCTCAGCGGCGCAAGCGCACAGAAAAAAGAAAAGAAAAACCACGTTCCCCGACGGAAGGGCCAAAACGCCCTAGCGCCCACCCTCGTTGTAGTTAAACTGGGAGTACAGGGGATTGTCCTTTGTTTCCGAATCAAAATTGAATTCCACCACAGCCTCTTCGCCGGGGCCAAGATCGTACTTCCAAAGCATACGGTCGCCCGGACGCTCATCAGGCTCTCTGGTAAAATGGTACAGGTTCCGGTGCCTTACCCCGTAACTTACCGGCACGGAAATTTCAACGGAAACCCGCCTCTCCAACTGGTTGGTTACGCGGTACTCAAGGTAGTGGGTAAAGGGCAGATTTTCCCGTTCGGGAAATTCCGCTGTTCGTACCGACTTAAACGCGGTGATGTTAGGCTGTTCCCCGATGTAACACACGATGGGCCGGTCGGGACTTACCGTTACACCGGAGGACTGGCCGACATTCATGCCGGAAGCGTTCAGGTACATCCGCACCTGCCGTACCATGGTCTTAAAAGGGGAAGGAGCGCGCAAATACGCCGAAAGACGTTCATCCCTGTTCGCGTCCCACTGGTACACCACATTGTAACGGGTCCGGCCCTCTTCCAGCGTGAACAAAGTCCGCTTGTTTGCCTCTATCAGGGGTCTCCCTATATTGAAAACCGCCCCTGTGTCGTCCAGCAGCGTATTTTGCGAGGAGGCAAGAATTATTTCCGGCCGCCGATCCAGAATGTACCTTGTGGTCTGCGAAAGCTCCCGCTCCGTCCTGATATCCGCAAGCAGGGCGCAGCCCAGATAATTGCCGTCCTCCACCTCCATATCAAGAACAGGGGTCCAGGTTAGGCCGGAATTCCGTATCCCGTATTTTACATCCAGGGAAACGCCGGCCGGCAGTTCCGGTATGCTCACCCGCAGTATCCTCACCATAACCGGATGTTCTCCTCGCCGCAAAACCACCAGGGCTTCCACCAGCTCGGTAGAATACGAATACACCCGCCTCCCCGTCCGGGAAATAACAAGGCTGTCGGGCTGAATGTTCTCGGGAAGGATGAACGCGTTATTGACGATGGTATTCTCCGGTATCTTCGCCTCGTATACCACAAAACCGCCGGGATACATATACACGCGTTCAGGGTCGGGCAGACGGTACACGATAATCTGTTCGCTTGCCGCATCCGGGACTGCCTGGGCCGCGCAGGGCGCGAAAATCATTACGAAAAGAACCGCCGCGATAGCCAGTTTCATAAGGGCCTCCTTTTCTATTGGACCTTCACCTTGAACCGTTTCGGTTCCCCGCCGTCAGCGCCGGGGACTCCGGCGAGGACAAGGATTTCATCGCTTTCAAAGGGAAGCATCATGCGGAATTCTTCTTCAAGCTCAAGGGAAAAGAAAACCGTCCGGGTAACAACGGGAACGGTTGACGCCGCCGAATCGGGCGGCGGGG
>JAISCK010000125.1 GCA_031265635.1 Spirochaetaceae bacterium | reverse complement strand
ACGCAGCTTTGCGGGGCCTTTGGCTTCCTTTATTATAGCGGCTGAACGCGGACAATAGTCTGATTCCGGCAGTATACCAGTAATGGGGTCTCTCTTGGTGAGCAGCCCTATATATGGGGTGTCTCCGGGAGCCCTGCCTGGGTTCCCTGCGGGCGCTCATGGAGAACGGTGTTTTTGTGTCAATAGCGGCGCCGGGGGCGCTTATGTTTCAGGCGGGAGGCCGCCAATGTTGAAAGGGAGTTTTTAGTTCATGCCTACTATTAACCAGTTGGTCCGTTTTGGACGCCAGGGGATTACATCAAAGACCAAGTCCCCGGCTCTCCAGTCCTGCCCGCAGAAACGGGGGGTGTGTACCCGTGTTATGACGGTTACGCCCAAAAAGCCCAATTCAGCGCTGCGCAAGGTGGCCCGTGTCCGTCTTTCCCATGGTACTGAAGTAACCGCCTATATTCCCGGCATAGGCCATAACCTCCAGGAACACTCGGTGGTGCTGGTCAGGGGAGGGCGCGTCAAGGACCTTCCCGGCGTACGGTATCATATTATCCGGGGCGCCAAGGATACCCTGGGTGTGCAGGACCGCAAGCGGGCCCGTTCAAAATACGGCGCCAAACGGCCCAAGGCATAGCCGGGAGGATATTATGGGAAGAAAAAAGAAGACAATAGACAGGGGAATTTTACCTGATCCCAGATACAACAGCGCGGTGGTTTCCAAATTTGTAAACCGTATGATGTGGCAGGGCAAGCGTTCCATCGCCCTCCGTATTGTTCACGGGGCACTGGCTACGCTGGGAACCAAGGCGGACAAAGAGCCCCTTGAGGTGTTCCTCAAGGCCATTGAGAACGTAAAACCCGCGGTGGAGGTTAAGTCCCGCCGGGTCGGAGGCGCGACCTATCAGGTCCCGGTTGAAATCAGGGAGTCCCGCAGGGAAGCCCTGGGCATGCGGTGGATTATCAACGCGGCCAGGCTCCGTTCAGGCCATGAGATGAGCGAGAGGCTTGCGGCGGAACTCCTTGACGCGTATAATAATACCGGTACGGCATTTAAGAAAAAAGAGGATACCCATAAAATGGCGGACGCCAACAAGGCTTTTGCCCATTACAGGTGGTAGGATAAATCCTGGGTTTTTCCGGAACCGAGGGACCCTTAGGGGCGGGCTTTTCAAAATTTCAATTTTGAATGAGTCCTTGATATTTGAAATGATTGATCCGGCCTTGCCGGATTGAATAAGCGCCGGGCGTAAAGCCTGAGGAGGTGGACAGACAGCAGCGTTGTATCGGTATATTTTACCGGATTTGTTCACCAGCGGTTTATCAGCCGGCGCGGAGCCTGTGAAGAGCCCGGAAGGGTTTTTCACTGATCCAAACCGATCATTAGAGAGCCGGCAGTGGTTCTGGTGGGATAGGTGGAGAGGGGCCGAAGACAGGGACTTTGCGGAGTTTCCATGCGCTTCGGTATGTTTTCTTCTATACTATTATCCACAAGACACTGAAAATCAAAGCCCGTTTCAAAATTAATTTGAATTTTGAACGGATTCTATAGAATAGTTTTGTGTGCCCATAGGAGTTAAGGAGGACACGTAATGGCGAAAGATAAGTTTAACAGAACCAAGGTTCACATGAACGTAGGCACGATAGGGCACGTCGATCACGGAAAGACTACCCTTTCTGCCGCTATCACCCTGTACTGCGCCAAAAAGTACGGCGACAAGATCATGAAGTACGATGAAATTGATAACGCCCCTGAGGAAAAGGCCCGCGGTATCACCATCAATACCAGGCATCTGGAGTACCAGTCCGACAAGCGGCATTATGCCCATATCGACTGCCCCGGACACGCCGACTACATCAAAAACATGATCACCGGCGCGGCCCAGATGGACGGCGCTATTCTGGTAGTGTCGGCCCCGGATTCGGTCATGCCCCAGACCCGTGAGCATATCATTCTGGCCCGCCAGGTAGGCGTGCCCAACATGATCGTATTTCTCAACAAGGTTGACCTGGTTGACGACCCTGAGCTTCTTGAACTGGTAGAAGAAGAAGTCAAAGATGTGCTTACCACCAATGGTTTCCCTGGCGACGAGGTTCCCATCATCAAGGGTTCGGCCTTTAAGGCCATGTCCGAGCCGGACGATCCCGAAGCCACCAAGTGCGTTGAGGAACTGCTCACCGCCATGGACAGTTACTTCCCCGATCCGGTCAGGGACAGCGACAAGCCCTTCCTTATGCCCATCGAAGACGTGTTCACCATTCCCGGACGCGGTACGGTTGTTACCGGCAAGATAGAGCGCGGCATTATCAAGCTCAACGAAGAAATCGAAATCGTCGGCATCAAGCCCACCCAGAAAACCGTTGTTACGGGCATTGAAATGTTCAACAAGCTCCTTGACGAAGGCCAGGCCGGCGATAATGTCGGTACGCTTCTCAGGGGCATTGAGAAAAAGGAAGTCGAGCGCGGACAGGTTTTGGCCAAACCCGGTTCCATCACCCCCCACAGCAAGTTCAAGGGCCAGATCTACTGCCTCTCCAAGGAAGAGGGTGGAAGGCACAGCCCCTTCTTTACCGGCTACCGGCCCCAGTTCTACTTCAGGACTACCGATATTACCGGGACGGTCAAGCTGCCTGAGGGCAAGGAAATGGTGATGCCCGGAGACAATACCGAAATTTTCGGCGAACTGATTCATCCCATTGCCATGGAAAAGGGGCTTCGTTTTGCTATCCGCGAAGGCGGCCGCACCGTCGCTTCCGGGCAGGTTGTCGAGATCGTTGAATAAGCCCTTTTACAGGCAGGCCGCGAAAGACGGCCGCGTTAAGCGCGGCCGCGGCGTCCTGTCTCCTTTGGAGGACCAATGACTAAGGAGCGAATTCGCGTGCGGCTGCGCGGTTTCGATGTGGAATTAATCGATCAGAGCGCGAAGTCCATCGTGCAGGCGGTTCAGAAGGCCGGGGCCAAGGTTACGGGCCCCATACCCCTTCCGACCCGCATCAACAAGACGACGGTGCTTCGTTCTCCCCATGTGAACAAAAAGGCCCGCGAACAGTTTGAGATGCGGACGCACAAGAGGCTGATTGATATTATAGATCCTTCCACGGAAGTGATAGATTCTCTTATGAAACTTGAACTTGCCGCCGGTGTGGATGTGGAAATAAAGCAGTAACCAAAATCAAAAACCCCCGGAGGGTTTAACCCAGAGGGTTTTTGATTAACAGACGGTCCCATGACCTTGGGATAGCGTGTAATGGAGTTTTGAGATGATGGGTCTAATGGCCAAAAAAGTGGGCATGACACAGGTCTTTGACGACGGCGGTAATCTTGTGCCGGTTACGGTGCTTCGCGTCGATCCGAATATTGTCATAGCCCAAAAAAAGAAGGACGGCGACGGCTATTCGGCCGTGGTGCTCGGCGTGGATGACATGAAGGCCAGCAGGGCTACCAAGCCCTATGCCGGCCAGTTTTCCGGGGAAATCAAGCCCAAAAAGCGGCTCCGGGAATTTCGTGACTTTGAAAAAGAAGTCGCCGTAGGCGATTCCCTGGGCGCGGAGCTTTTTGAAGGATGCCGGTATGTGGATGTTACCGGCGTTTCCAAGGGCAAGGGCTTTCAGGGCGTTGTAAAGCGCTGGGGTTTCGGCGGCGGCCGCAAAACCCACGGTTCCAAGTTCCACAGGGAACCCGGTTCCACAGGACAGTCAACCTATCCGGGCAGGACCTTCAAGAATGTCAAGATGCCCGGACGTATGGGCAATGAACAAGTTACCGTGCTCAGTCTGAGGGTGATCAAGGTTGACCTTGACAAGCAGCTTATCATGGTAGCAGGCGCTGTCCCCGGTATCAACAAGGGAACGGTAATAGTCCGTACCGCGGTAAAGAAATAGCGGGGGGAAGTGATGAATCGCACAGTGTATTCCAAAGACGGCAAGGAACTCCGTACCATAGAACTTTCTGACGCCGTGTTCGGTCTCCCGGTGAACGAAGATGTAATCTGGTACGCCATCAATAACGAACTTGCCAACAAGCGGCTTGGTACGGCCTGTACCAAAGACCGGGGGGAAGTTCATGGTTCAAACGCCAAACCCTACAAACAAAAGGGAACGGGCCGCGCCCGCCGGGGCGATAAAAAGTCTCCCCTTTTGGTAGGCGGCGGTACTGTTTTCGGGCCCAAGCCGAGGGATTATTCCTACAAGATGCCCAAAAAAGCAAAACGGCTTGCCATGAAGAGCATATTAAGCCTCAAGGCCCAGAATAACAGCCTTAAAATCGTGGAAGATTTTTCCATCGAATCGGGAAAGACCAGGGACCTGGCGGCCCTGCTTGGCAATTTCGGCCCCGGGGAAAGAACGGTCGTCATACTCAAAGATGACGATTCCAATGTAAAACGGGCCGGCGCCAATATCCCCTGGCTTTCTTTCCTTTCGTACAAGCGCCTGCGGGCCCATGATTTGTTCTACGGCCGCAGGGTGCTGGTCCTCGAAACCGCGGCAAAGAACCTTAACGAGTTCTACAGCCCCGAGGGCTGTAAAGCCGGGGAGGCTGTCTGATGGTTTACGAGCAGATACTTATAGAACCGGTGCTTTCCGAAAAAGCCAATTTAATGCGGGAAGAAGGAAAGTACGTTTTCAAGGTTCTTCCTTCGGCGACAAAAATACAGGTAAAGGAAGCGGTTCGCAGGCTTTTCAACGTGCATCCTGTTTCCTGTACCATTATGGTGGTGGGCGGCAAGCCGAAACGGCAGCGCTACAAGGCGGGGTATACTTCAAGCTGGAAAAAGGCCATAGTCCGTCTGCCCAAAGATGAAAAGATCAGCATCTTTGAAGGTGTATAGTTATGGGAATTAAAACATACAAGCCCATCACCGCGGGTATGCGGGGCTGGCAGAGCCTTGATTTTTCGGATCTGACCAAGGGCACGGAACCGCAGAAACGCCTTACCTCAGGCCGCGCCGAAAAAGCCGGCCGGGACGCCAAGGGCCGCATCAGCGTATGGCACAAGGGCGGCGGGCACAAACGCCGCTACCGGGATGTTGATTTCAGGCGGGATAAAATAGGCATACCCGGTAAGGTCGTTTCACTGGAATACGATCCCAACCGAAGCGCCAATATCGCCCTTGTTTCCTATGTTGACGGCGAGAAGCGTTATATCATCGCCCCCAAGGGCCTTGTTACAGGCGCCCAGGTAATGAGCGGCCCGTCAGCCGCCATAGAGCCGGGTAACGCCCTTCCCCTGGAAAACATACCCCTGGGCTTTACGGTCCACAATGTGGAACTTACCCTGGGCCGGGGCGGGCAATTGGTCCGTTCCGCCGGGTCGGGTGCCCTCATAGCCGCCAAGGCGGGGGACTATGTAACCCTCCGTCTTCCGTCCGGAGAGATGCGCATGGTCTTCAAAAAATGCTACGCCACCATCGGCGTTGTGGGCAATGAAGACCACATGAACGTGCGGCTCGGCAAGGCGGGCCGCAAGCGCTGGCTCGGCATACGGCCCACGGTGCGCGGTATGTCCATGAACCCTGTTGACCATCCCCACGGCGGCGGCGAAGGAAAGAACAAGGGCATACACCCGGTAACCCCCTGGGGCCAGCCGACCAAGGGATTCAAGACCCGGAAAAAGCACAAACCCTCAGGCCGCTTCATTGTAAGCCGGGGCAGGAAAAGGTAGGAAGGGAGTATGTCAAGATCCATTAAGAAGGGGCCTTTCATAGAGAAGGGCCTGTATAAAAAGGTTTTGGAAATGGCCAAAAGCGGGGACCGGAAGATGATCAAGACCTATTCCCGCTGTTCCACGATTATTCCCGAAATGGTCGGCGGGACGATTTCGGTGTATAACGGCAAAACCTGGGTACCGGTATATGTAACCGAAAACCTGGTCGGCCACAAACTTGGCGAATTCGCTCCTACCCGTATCTTCCGGGGGCACGCGGGTTCGGACAAGAAGGCCGCAAAGGCATAGGCGGATAATATGGAAACAAAAAGCGGCTATAAAGCGGTTACAAAGTACCTTCTCGTTTCTCCCCATAAGATACGGCCTGTGGCGGATCTGATACGCCGCAAGACCTATCCCGAGGCGGTATCCATTCTGGAGAATATGCCCCACAAGGGCGCGAAGTTCATCGGCAAAACGGTAAAGTCGGCGGCGGCAAACGCCCTTTCCCGGAACAAGCAGCTTGCCGAAGACATGCTCTATATAAAGGAAATAAAGGTTGATGACGGCCCCCGCATGAAGCGGATATGGTTCCGCGCACGGGGCCGCGCCGATATGCTTCTTAAAAGAATTTGCCACATTACCGTGGTGGTTGACGAAACCGGCGCCGGCGCAGCAGGTCGGCCTTCTGCCGGAAAGGCGGGGAAATAACGTGGGCCAGAAAGTAAATCCCATTGGACTGAGGGTAGGCATTAACAGGACCTGGGTTTCCCACTGGTATGTGGACCCCAGGGAATACGCCGATACCCTGCACGAAGACATTAAACTGCGGAAATTCATCCTTGCCATGAGCGAGACCAAGGGGGCGGACATTGCCGAAATTGAGATCACACGGCATCCCCAGAGAATTACCATCACCATTCATACCGCCCGTCCCGGCGTCATCATAGGAATCAAGGGCGCCAATATCGAAAAGATAGGCAACGCCCTTCAAAAATTTGTATCGAAAAAGATTCAGATAAAGATAAAGGAAGTCCGCAACCCCGACAACAACGCGCAGATCATCGCCCAGAACATAGCCAGGCAGCTTCTTGCCCGTTCTTCATTCAGGAGAACCATGAAGCAGGCCATTACCAACGCGATAAAAAAGGGCAATGCCCAGGGCGCCAAGGTCAGGCTTTCCGGGCGTTTGGGCGGCGCGGAAATGTCCCGTACCGAAGAGGCCAAGGAAGGGCGGGTTCCCCTCCATACCCTCAGGGCGGATATTGATTATGGTTTTGCCGAGGCCCATACCACCTTTGGCTCCATAGGGGTGAAGGTGTGGGTGTATAACGGCATGAAGTACGGCAAGGAACAGAAGGAAGACGCGGGCGTCCTGGTGCGTAAACGGCGCGAGCGCACTACCGCGAGGAGCGAATAATGCTGAGTCCCAAACGTGTAAAATACCGCAAGATACAGCGGGGCAATATGCCCGGTCTCGCGACCAGGTGCAATACCGTGGCCTTTGGGGATTACGCCCTGGTGGCCATGGACAGGATGTGGATTACCAACAGGCAGATTGAAGCTGCCCGTATCGCCCTGAACCGCCATATCAAGAGGGGCGGAAAGGTGTGGATACGGATATATCCGGACAAGCCCTATACCAAGAAGCCCGCGGAAACCCGCATGGGCAAGGGCAAGGGCGCTCCCGAATACTGGGTCGCCGTGGTAAAGCCGGGGACGGTGATGTTTGAGCTTGGCGGCATTGACAAAAAACTTGCCGAAGAAGCCATGCATCTTGCCGGCGCCAAACTGCCCATCAGGACCCGGTTTGTATGCCGTTCAGACCTTGAGCTGGGAGCCTAGGAGGAGCGATATGAAGAATTCCTTCAAAAACCTGAGCCTGCCCGAACTAAAGGCAAAGCGGGACGAGCTCAATAAAAAGTATATGGAACTTCGCTTTCAGATGGTTGTGGGTCATGTGGATAACCCGCTGCAAAAGCGGGTCATGCGCCGGCAGATAACCCGCCTTAATACCCTGATTGGCGCCGCCGAAAGGGCTGCGGCAAAGGCCGGAGCCTAGAGCGTATGGAAAAGGCAGAGGAGCAGAGCATGGCAGAAGCGGTCAGAAGCGGCAAAAAGGAATTCGTGGGGATAGTGAAGAGCGACAAGATGGAAAAAACCATTGTCGTCGCCGTTGCCAATAAAACCCTTCATCCCCTTTACAAAAAGTACGTTACCCGGACCAAAAAACTCAAGGCCCATGACGAAAAGAACGAGGCCCATATAGGCGACCGGGTTAGGGTTATTGAGTGCCGCCCCCTCAGCAAGGAAAAATGCTGGAGGCTGGCGGAAATTATCGAAAAGGCGCGGTAGGAGTCGGCATCATGATTCAGGTAGAAAGTTTCCTTAACGTGGCGGATAACTCCGGCGCCAAAATAGTTCAGTGTATCAAGGTGCTTGGCGGCTCCAAACGGCGCTACGCCGGCATAGGGGATATTATCGTGGTGGCGGTCAAAGATGCCCTGCCCACATCCACCATCAAAAAGGGCACTGTGGAAAAGGCGGTAGTGGTCAGAACCCACAAGGAATTCCGCCGGCCCGATGGAACCTATATACGGTTTGATGACAACGCCTGTGTCATCATTGACGCCAACAGGAACCCCAAGGGCAAGCGTATCTTCGGACCCGTGGCCCGGGAACTCAGGGAGAAGGACTATATGAAAATCGTGTCCCTCGCCCCCGAGGTGTTATGAAACGCGGTTTCATCCTGACGGATTTTAACAGAAGGTAGGTAGGTAGGTATGGTGGAAGCGGCGCATAAATACAAGATAAAAAAGGACGATACGGTCCAGGTCATCGCCGGCAAGGACAAAGGCAAACGGGGGCGTATTCTTAAAGTCCTCCGGGACAAGGACCGGGTGGTGGTGGAAGGGCTTAATATAGTCAAAAAAGCCATGAAGAAGCGGAACCAGCAGGACCGGGGCGGTATTGTCGAAATCGAAGCGGCGATACACAGCTCCAATGTAATGATAGTGTGCAAAAAATGCGGTCCCGTCAAAATCGGCTATAAACTCGGGGATAAAAAAGTGCGTGTATGCAGGAAGTGCGGGGAGGCGTTATGAAAGACTACGAACCGCGGCTCAAGAAGATGTACCGGGAACAGGTAGCGCCGGAACTTTTTAAGGAGTTTAGCTACTCATCGGTAATGCAGACCCCCAGGCTGGAAAAAATAGTGGTCAGCATGGGTGTCGGCGAGGCCCTCCAGAACAAGAAACTTCTTGACGCGGCCATTGCCGATCTGACCCTTATTACCGGGCAGAAGGCGGTCAAGACAAAGGCGCGGAAGAGCATCGCCAATTTCAAAATCCGCGCCGGACAGGAAATCGGCGCCAAAGTAACCTTGCGGGGCGCCATGATGTACGAATTCCTTGACCGGCTGGTCAATGTTGCCCTGCCCCGCGTCAAGGACTTCCGGGGAGTTAATCAAAACGCCTTTGACGGCCACGGAAATTATGCCCTGGGCATCACCGAGCAGATTATTTTTCCCGAAATTGACTTTGACAAAATCGAAAGAGTGGCGGGACTTAATATCGCCATTATCACCACGGCAAAGACCGACGCGGAGGCCAAGGCCTTCCTCGCCAAGTTCGGCATGCCCTTCAGAAAGTAGGGGGAGAATATATGGCAAGAAAAGCGATGATAATAAAGGCGCTGCGGACGCCAAAATATAAAACGAGAAAGGTGAACCGCTGCCGTATCTGCGGAAGGGCCAGGGGGTATCTCCGGAAATTTGAGATGTGCCGTCTTTGTTTCAGGCAGCTCGCCAGCGAAGGGCTTATCCCGGGCGTTACAAAATCAAGTTGGTAAGGTAGGAGTACAGGATGAGCGTTTCTGATCCCATTGCGGATATGCTGACCAAAATCCGGAACGCCGGTATGGCAAAGCATGAGAAGGTTGATATCCCTACCTCTAAGCTGAAGCTTGAAATCGTCAAGATTTTAAAGACCGAAGGGTATATCAAGAATTTCAAGAAGATAAGCCAGGAGGGAAATAATTCCATCAGGGTGTTTCTTAAATATGATGATGGAGCTTTTCCGGTTATCCACGGTATCGAAAAGGTGTCCAAGCCCGGAAGGCGGGTCTATATGGGCTATAAGTATATGCCCAGAGTGTACAACGGCTACGGAACCCTGATCGTTTCTACATCAATGGGCGTTACCACCGGCAAAAAGGCCGCCGAAAAGAAAGTCGGCGGAGAAGTTATCTGTACCATCTGGTAAGGGGAGTTTATGTCGCGTATCGGAAAAATTCCGGTTAAAATTCCCGAAGGCGTCAAGGTCAGCTTCCAGGACGAAGTAATGACCGTTGAGGGGCCCAAGGGAAAACTGACCCAGAAGTATCACCCGGTAATATCCTTTACCCCCCAGGGTAACGAGATTGTTGTCAGCCGGGCCAATGAGGAAAAGCAGACAAAGTCCTTTCACGGCTTGTACCGGAATCTGCTTAACAATATGGTTACAGGCGTATCCTCGGGCTTTACCAAGACCCTGGTGATTACCGGCGTCGGATACAGGGCCGAGGTTCAGGGCAAGATACTGGTATTAAGCCTTGGTTATTCAAACGATATTTATGTGGGAATCCCCGAGGGTATCTCCGCCGCCGCCGACGCCAGCGGTAAACTTACCGTTACCGGGATAGACAAACAGAAGGTAGGCGAGTTTGCCTCCCAGATCCGCAAGTTCCGGCTTCCCGAACCGTACAAGGGCAAGGGTATACGGTACGATGATGAACATATCCGGAGAAAGGTCGGCAAGTCCGGTGTCAAATAGAGTTGCTTTTTGGCCTGTGCGGAAAGGAGTAGACTGAAGCTATGCTGCGAAAATTGATCGAGAAAGACAGAAAACGGCTTAAACGGAAGATTCATATACGCAAGAAGATTTCCGGTACGGCTGAAAAACCCCGGATGAGCGTTACCCGGAGCAACCGGTCCATGTCCATTCAGGTCATTGATGATATCAGGGGGCATACCCTTAGCTCCGCTTCAACTCTGGAAAAAGAACTCCGGGGCATCAAGCGGAATGTAGAAGGCGCCGCCCAGTTGGGCGAACTCATGGGGAAACGGCTTTTGGAAAAGAATATCAAGACAGTGGTTTTTGACCGGAACGGGTATCTGTACCACGGCATAGTCAAAGCTATGGCCGACGGCGCCCGTAAGGCCGGGATAGAGTTCTAGGGGGCGGGATGGACCATTCAAGGAACAGAGAAGGCCGTGAAGGCCGTGAAAGGAAATTCGAGGAAAAGGAATATATCGAGAAGCTGGTAAAGCTGAACCGTACCGCCAAGGTAGTCAAGGGCGGCAGGCGTTTTTCCTTTTCCGCCCTTACCGTGGTCGGCGACCGCAAGGGCAATGTCGGTTACGGTTTTGGCAAGGCAAATGATGTTTCCGAGGCCATACGGAAGAGTATCGACAAGGCCAAGCGGAGTTTTGTAAAGCTCCCGGTAAAGAACGGGACCATACCCCACGAGATCGAAGCGACTTTTAAGGCTTCCAGGGTACTTTTGAAACCCGCCTGTTCGGGAACGGGCATCATAGCCGGCGGACCGGTGCGGGCCATCATGGAAGCTGGCGGCGTTACCGACGTGCTTTCCAAATCCCTGGGCGCCCCGAGCCAGTACAATGTGGTCAAGGCGACCTTCGAGTGCATACGGGCCATGATGGACGCCAAGACTATGGCAAAGAACAGGGGTAAATCCCTCAAGGAACTGTGGGGGTAATCATGGCGAAAATAAAAATCAGCCTGGTAAGGAGTACCATCAGGGCTCTTCCCAAGCAGCGGGCTACGGTTCGTTCTCTGGGGCTCAGGAAGATAGGGTCCTCGGTAGAACAGGAGGCGAGTCCTGAAATACTGGGAATGGTCAGGGCAGTTTCCCATCTGGTCAAGGTGGAAGAACTTTCAAACGCCTAGGGTGTTTGAAACGCGCGGTTTCTTTCGGGAAACCGCAAGGAGTATAGAATGGCTGAAGCAGTAAACGCTCCGGCGGATTTTAACCTTCATGCCCCGGAGGGCGCGAATAAAAGGCGGCGCATTTTGGGCCGCGGACAGGGTTCGGGCCGGGGTACAACAGCGGGAAAAGGCAACAAGGGGCAGAAGTCCCGTTCAGGCGGCAAGACCTATGTCGGATTTGAAGGCGGCCAGATGCCCCTGTACCGGCGTCTTGCCCACCGGGGATTTTCAAACTATCCGTTCAAGAAGGAATATCAGGCGGTCAATTTGGGCGCCATAGACAGCCGCTATGTTGACGGCGAGACCGTAGACAGCGCGAGCCTCATACTTAAAGGTCTTGTCAAGGGCGCAAAGCCGGTAAAGATACTGGCCGGCGGGGATTTTTCGCGGAAGCTGACCTTCACTGTCGCCGCTATCTCGGCATCGGCCAGGGAAAAGGCCGAAAAGGCCGGCAGTACGGTAAGCGCCCCGGTGGGGACAGACAGGCCGGCAAAATAAAGGTATAGGGAATATTGAATGGCTAATCCACTGGTTGGTATTTTCAGGGTCAAAGAGCTCAGGGAACGGATTTTCTTCACTACCGTAATGCTGGTGGTCTTCCGTTTCGGGGCGGTGCTTCCCATTCCCGGCATCAATGTGCAGGTGCTGAACAACTACTTCACCGACATGCAGAATTCCGGTAACGCCATCATCGATTATCTGGACTTTTTTGCCGGCGGCGCTTTCTCCAACTTCTCGGTGTTCATGCTGGGTATCATGCCGTATATTTCCATGTCCATCATCATGCAGCTTCTGATAATCGTCTTTCCCAGGCTCAAGAAAATATCGGAAGAAGAAGGCGGCAGGAAAAAAATACAGTCCTATCAGCGTATCGGGACGGTGGGAATCTGCCTTATCCAGTCCTTCGCGGTAAGCCGCTACGCGGCCAACATATCCCTGTCGGTGGATAATCTTCTCAGCATGCCCATGCTGCAGTTTACCCTCCTTTCGATGCTTACGGTTACGACAGGAACCATGTTCCTCATGTGGATAGGCGAACAGATAACCCAGCGGGGCATAGGCAACGGCATATCCCTTCTGATCTTTGCCGGTATTGTGGCACGGCTTCCCCGCGCGGTATACGAAGTCTGGCAGCGGGTTACCAGCGGCACCCTTAACCTGGTCTTTGTGATTGTGGTCTTTGTGATGTTTGTGGCCATAGTCGCCCTGGTGGTTTTTGAACAGCAGGGCCAGAGAAAAATATCGGTCCATTACGCGAAACGGGTAGTAGGACGGAAAATGTACGGCGCCCAGAATACCTATATTCCCTTCAAGATAAATCCGTCGGGGGTTATACCGGTCATCTTTGCTTCTTCAATATTGACGTTTCCGATTCAGATAGCCACTACCATAGGGTCCAACGTTGCCTGGCTCGCGGCGGTTTCCCGGGCTTTGGACCCCCAGGGGCCTTTGTATAATGTTTTATATGTTCTTCTTATTGTGTTTTTCGCGTATTTCTACACACAGGTGAGCCTTAACCCCATAGAAATCGCCAAGAACATACGGGAGAACGGCGGTTCCATACCGGGGATCAGGACCGAGCGCATCGAAGAGTATCTTACAAAGATACTCAACCGTATTGTGCTTCCCGGTTCTCTTTATTTGGCGGTAATCGCGGTGCTGCCGCAGATTATTCAGATGCTTTTTGATTTTCCCGCCTCAATTTCGTACCTCATGGGCGGTACCTCGCTCCTCATTCTTGTGGGCGTGGACCTGGATACCATGAGCCAGATTGAAGCCCTCCTCAAGATGCACCATCATGAGGGGCTGACCAGGCGGGGAAGATTACGGGGACGTAACCTTTAGGAGACAGGGATGAAAGTCCGGACCAGTGTTAAACCAATTTGTGATAAATGCAAAGTAATTAAACGGAACGGAATTATCCGTATTATTTGCCAGAATCCGAAGCACAAGCAGAAGCAGGGCTAGGGGGTAAGGAATGGCTCGTATAGCAGGCGTCGATCTGCCCAACAAGCATGTTAACATCGCGTTAACCTACATTTACGGAATCGGCCGGTCCAGCGCGGATCAGATATGCGAAAAGGCAAAGATTGATCCCTTGCGCCTTATCAATGACCTGTCCCAGGAAGAACTTAACGGCCTGAGGCAGTTTATTGAGAACGAGTACAAGGTCGAAGGACGGCTCCGTACTGAAATTGCCCTGAATATCAAGCGGCTTATGGATATAGGCTGTTACCGGGGTTTGAGGCACCGCAAGGGCCTGCCCCTGCGCGGACAGAGGACCAGGACCAATGCCCGGACCAGAAAGGGCAAGAAAAAGACCGTGGCGGGCAAGAAGAAGTAGGTTTCCCAATCCGGCTGTTTTGGCCGGGGGACCTGATTTGATACGTGCGTCTGATTCAAAATAGTAAATGTTGAATCAGCGGCCTTAGATTTGGAGGAGAAGGGTGGCTGCCAGTACAAAGACAAAGAAGCGGAAAGAAAAAAAATCCGTATATGAAGGGAATGTATACATACAGGCTACATTCAATAATACTATCGTAACCATAACCGACCTCATGGGAAACGCCATTTCCTGGGCCAGTTCGGGCGGCCTTGGGTTTAGGGGCGCGAAAAAGTCAACGCCCTTTGCCGCCCAGTCGGTAACCGAGACCGCCGCACAGAAGGCCCTCCAGGTAGGGCTCAGGGAAGTGCATGTATATGTAAAAGGCCCGGGCATAGGCAGGGAATCGGCGATACGCCAGCTTGGAGCGCTGGGCATCAAGGTAAAGTCTATAAACGACGTTACCCCGATTCCGCATAACGGATGCAGGCCGAGAAAGACGCGCCGTATATAAGGAATAATCCAAATACAGGGAGAGAAAATTTATGGCAAGATATACCGGACCTGTTTGTCGGCTTTGCCGGACGGAGCAGAAAAAGCTCATGCTTAAAGGCGACCGTTGCAAAAGCGATAAATGTCCCATCAATAAAAAACGTTCCGCTCCGGGCAAGGACCCCAAGGCCCGTCCGGGCAAACGTTCCGATTACGGAATACAACTGCGGGAGAAGCAGAAGTTCAAGAGAATTTACGGCATGCAGGAAAAGCAGTTTCATCTTTTCTTTGAAAGGGCCCTGCGTATGCCCGGCATCACCGGCGAGAATCTTTTTGCCCTCCTTGAACGGCGGCTTGACAATGTAGTCTACCGGCTCCGTTTTGCCACGAGCAGAAGCCAGGCCAGGCAGGTTGTTCTCCACGGCCATGTCCTGGTAAACGGGAAGAAGGTCAATATTCCTTCCTTCCTGGTGCGTTCCAATGATGTAGTCGAAATAAAGGAGCCCAGCAAGAACCTCGTGATTATAAAGGAAGCGCTCAAGGAATACGGCAAGGCGGGGGTGATGCCCTGGCTGCAGCTTGATCCTGACGCGATGAAGGGGACCTTTATGGCTATCCCCAGGCGCGGCGATATCACTGATTTGGCGGACATCAAAGAACAGATGATTGTCGAATTCTATTCTAAATAAGGAGTTCCTATGGCCCGTAAGAACCTGCTTAAAGGATTCAAGCGTCCCAAAGGTATCACCTTTGAGCACGGCGAACTTAGATCAAATTACGGAAAGTTCATCGCCGCCCCCTTCGAACCGGGATTCGGTACGACGGTCGGCAATACCCTGCGGCGGGTGCTCCTTTCTTCCATTCAGGGATACGCGATTACCGCGGTCAAGATAACCGCCTATGACGGGGAAGGCACGGCCCACAGCATATCCAGCGAGTTTGAGACCATTCCGAATATCGTTGAGGATACCCTTGAGGTAATCAACAGCCTCAAGCAGATGCGGCTCAAGCTGCCTGACGATATGGAGCAGGACATACTGCTTTATGAATGGGCGGGAAAGGACGAAATAACGAGCGATGATTTTGAAAGGCCCGGGCAGGTTGAAGTCCAGAGCAAGGGCCGGCATATCATGACCCTCACGGAAGGCGCCCGCCTCGACTTTGAGATTCAGGTTGACCTGGGCAGGGGCTATATTCCTTCCGAGGTAAACGAGCGCTATGTTGACGTAATCGGCACCATACCCATGGACGCGATTTTTTCGCCGGTCAAGAAGGTCAAGTTTGCCGTCGAGCCCACCAGGGTCGGCCAGCGCAGCGACTATGACAAACTGATACTCGAAGTCTGGACCGACGGGACGGTAAAACCCGACGACGCCCTTGCGGAAGCGGCAAAAATCGCCAAGGATCATTTTTCGGTATTCATCAATTTTGACGAGAACAATCTCGGTTCGGAAGATTACCTTGACGAGGATGACGAGCGCATCAGGCAGATACTCAATACCCCGGTGGAAGAACTTGAACTTTCGGTGCGGTCTTCAAACTGCCTTAAAAACGCCAACATCAAAACCATCGGCGAACTTACCAGAAAGACCGAGGATGACATAGCCAAAACCAGGAATTTCGGCAAAAAGTCGCTTCAGGAGATCAAGGAAAAGCTCAAGGAATGGAACCTGTCCCTGGGCATTACCGATATGAATGTGCTTAAAAACACCATAAGAATTACCCCGGATAAGGAAGAAAAAGATGAAGCATAGACGAGGTTTTAACCCTCTGGAGCGCATGGCCGCCCACCGGAAGGCCCTTCACCGGAATATGGTAACGTCATTATTCAGGTACGAAAGAATACAGACCACCAAGGCCAAGGCCCTTGAGATACGGCGGAGCGCCGAGAGGCTCATTACCCGGGCAAAGGTAGATTCGGTCCATAACCGGCGCATTGTTTCTTCGCGGCTCTATGATGAAGGTATGGTTGCCAAACTTTTTACCGATATAGGCCCCCGCATGAAGAAAAGGGCCGGAGGCTATACCCGCATCATCAAACTCGGCGAGCGTTATGGAGACGCCGCCGAGATGGTGCTGCTTGAGCTGGTGGACTACAAACTGGATACCGGAGACAAGCCGGACAAGAAAACAGCCGGCAAGAAGGCCCCGGGCAAAAAAGCCGCGGTAAAAGAAAGCGCGGACAAGGGCAAAGAAAACGCCGGAACAAAGGAATAGAGGAGATACGCAATGTCTAAAGCACACAGGGGAAAAGGTATACGTGATCTTTTTGCCCGGGGCAGGGGAGCATGTCCTGTCTGCAAGCGGAATAATGTAAAGCTTCTCTATGAGCAGGAAGCCGGAGAAGCCAAAGTAAAGATATGCAAGACCTGTAAAGCGGCGATTAAGCACGGCAAGAAAAGCATACAGGCATAAAAGCGCGGAAAATCTCTTCGCGGTAAGATTCCGCGCGCGTTACTCCAGGCCCAGGGTGGCAAGCATGAGGGCCTTTATCGTGTGCTTGCGGTTTTCCGCCTGGTCCCAGGCGCGGCTCATCTTGCCGTCGATGACCTCGGCGGTAACTTCTTCCCCCTTAACCGCCGGAAGGCAGTGGAGAAAAATAGTATCGCCGCGGCCTGTCTTTGCCATGAGACCGGCGTTGACCTGGTAGGGCGCAAGGAGCGCAAGCCGCTCCTCCCGCCTGGCCTCTTCTCCCATGGAAACCCAGACATCCGTGTACACCGCGTCGGCCCCTTCAAGCGCCGCACTGTCTCCGGTAACGCATAATGCGGCCCCTGACAAAGCGGCGAGCTTCCCGCAGATTTCGACAAGCTCCGCATCGGGATTGAGGGCGGGAGGCGTAATCACCGTAAAATTGACGCCGAGTTTGGCGGAAATCACCATCAGGGAACGGGCCACATTGTTTCTGCCGTCGCCGGAAAAGCAGAGCTTTTTGCCCCGCCCGCCGCCGAAGTTTTCTTCCAGCGTCATAATGTCGGCCAGGGCCTGGGTGGGATGGAAACGGTCGGTAAGACCGTTATACACCGGAACCCCGGAGTAACGGGCAAGGGCCTCCACCGTGGACTGCTTAAAACCCCTGAACTGTATAGCGTCAAACATGCGGCCCAGAACCCGCGCCGTGTCTTCGACAGATTCCTTGGCCCCCAGTTGTATATCCTGGGTAGACAAAAACACCGGATGGCCGCCCTCTTCGCCAAAAGCGGTCTCAAAAGCGCAGCGGGTCCTTGTGGAACGCTTTTCAAAAAGAAGGGCCAGAGTCTTGCCCGAAAAACGCTGCCGCGCGTCCTGTTTTTCCTTTTTAACCCGCACCGCAAGGTCCAAAAGAAAACGTATCTCTTCGGGACTGTAATCCAGCAGAGTAAGCAGGGACCTTCCTTTCAAACCAGGCTGCGCCATAAAACCCTCC
>JAISCK010000118.1 GCA_031265635.1 Spirochaetaceae bacterium | reverse complement strand
ACCGCGGCCGCGAGCCCCAGGGCCAGAAGCAGCCAAAGCCGGTTCCTGTCCAGGGGGGCCCCGGCCAAAAGCGGGTTAAGCAGGGTGATGATGGCCTGGATGATCACGATGAAGGGCAGAAGAAGGGAAAGGTTTGAGAGTACCACCGCCAGAACCGCCCGCTTGAAATTTTTATACCCTTCATCGGAAAGGCCGAACAGGGTTTTTATGTCAAAAAGACCTTGAGAATTCATGTGTGCCTCCTATGCCCTCTGCCCGCCAGCAGCGGACAGGATTTGTTAGTCAATACTTACAAATGACTTTATTCCGGTTGCCGCTTTTTGTCAAGGTTTTTCGGTACAGTGTTTTGCTAAAAGAGGGACAAGCGCCGGCGGGCCACGGCGGGATGAAAGGGGTTGAGGAAACTATTCCCAGGGAAAGGCCGCGCCGCTCTCTACCCAGTCAACATACTGAACCGCGGTGCGGGGGGAGCGGCCGTTAAACCATTTTTCCCAGCGGAGGGCGTTGCCGCAAAAACGCTCGCGGACGGCCTCAGGGTCTGCCGCCCCGGGTTTTATGAGGCCGCGTTTTTCGCCGAGGAAGCAGGCTATGGCAAGGTATTCTTCCTGGTTAGGCGCCATGAATACAAGCGTTACGCCAAAACGGTCGGAAAGGGAGAACTGTTCCTGTATGGAATCAAAGGACCTCACTTCTCCCTCGCCCGGATTCTGCCTGTCGGCCAGGCGTTCCTTTACCAGATGCCGCCTGTTGCTGGTGGCGTAAATAATCACGTTTCGGGGCCGGGCTTCCGCGCCGCCTTCAAGCAGGGCCTTGAGGCTGGTAAAGGACGAGTCGGCTTCTTCAAAGGAAAGGTCGTCAATAAAAAGCACAAAACGCGCTGTCCGGGACGCGAGGGTTTCCATGACTTCTGAAATTTTCAAAATATCTTTTTTTCTGAGTTCCACAAGGCGGAGCCCCCTGCCGGCGTATTCCCCGCACACGGCCTTTACCGTGGCGGATTTTCCGGTTCCACTGTCCCCGTAGAGGAGCAGGTTATTGGCGGGCCTGCCCCGGACAAAGGCTTCGGTATTGGCAAGAACCGCGGCACGCTGACCGCCGTATTCATAGAGGTCTCCAAGCCGCACAGTATCGGGATGGCGCACCGGGAGGAGCCTGCCGTCCCAGTACAGGGTGGCATAACGGCCCGGAAGGCCGGCTCCGTTTTTCCGCAGGTATCCCGCAAAGGCGGGAAGCGCCGCGCCCCAGTCTTTTTCCCTGGGGAAAATTTTGAACAGCGCTTTTTCTCCGGGAGATTTCTTCTTTCCGGCGGCAAGATAGAGGCCCTCGTTCCGCGCCGCGTTGCCCGCGTCCTCAAGTCCGGCGGCGGCCAAGAGATCGGCTACCCTGCCCGCCAGGACCTCAAGGTCAAGGGCGGCGAGTACACCCAGGCGGTGAAGGTCCATGCGGACGGCGCCGCACAGGCCGTCGTCCAGAACTTTAAGCTCCCTGGCCCCGGCGGCGCGGGTAAAGGGGTTGTCATCACCGATGGCGAGGGAAGCTACTTTTCCATACCATTCGGACGCGGAGGAATCAACATGAAAGGCCCGGACAAACCCGGCCCATTCTTCAAGAAGATGAAGCACATCGGTAGAAAAAAGTTCGCTGGAAACACGGTGGAGTATCCGCAAAAGTTCCCTGAAACGCTTGAGGAGCCGGGTTTTTTTCAGGTGTGAAAATACCGTAAGCCCCTCAAGACAGGCAAGGAGAGAAAAGGGAAGGTCCTCATCAGCCATTGTACACTCCAAAGACAGAATAACGCAGGCCGCACGCCCGGCGCAAGGGATACAAGCAAAAATCCCTCAACTTCCCGCGACGGCTCCTTTTCACCCGGCGACGGCGCTTACAGGCGTTTTTTCTCCGGTCTCTTCTTCGGCAAAAATTTCATCCTGGAGTATCTTGATTATCTTTGTGGGGCATTTTTCCCCGCAGGTCCCGCAGGAAGTACATTTGGCGTAATCTACCACGGGTATGCCGTTCTCGATAACGATACACTGTTCGGGGCAGTTTTTTACGCAGATTCCGCATTTGATACAGCCTACCCTGCAAGTCTTCCTGATCATGGCGCGTATGGGGTTTCTGTTGGCACAGGTTACAATGGCGCCCTTCCTGTCCCTGGGAACTTCCCTGATAAGCTGCTGGGGACATTCGGCGATACATTTTTTGCAGCCCGTGCAGGCGTCATAGTCAAGCTGGGGAAGCCCGTCATCGCCCATGTGTATGGCGTCAAAGGGGCAGACAGCGGTACAGTCTCCGTAACCCAGGCAGCCCCAGGAACAGAGCTTGGTCCCTCCGGCCGAGAGCTTGGCCCCCCGGCAGGTCGGTATACCGACATACAGGCCCTTGAGGGGCGCGAACTCTTTGGAACCCCCGCAGGCCACTACGGCGACTACGGGCTGCAACTCGGCGTTTACGCCCATAAGGGCGGCAAGTTTTGAAGCCGCGGCCTGTCCTCCCGGAGCGCAGCGGGTGGTCTCAACGCCCCCGCCGGCTATAGCCTCGGCATAGCCGTCGCAGCCGGGGTACCCGCAGGCGCCGCAGTTGACGCCCGGAAGCATTTCCCTGATCTGGGCTATGCGGGGGTCGGTTTCAACATAAAAGAACTTCTTGAAAAATCCAAGGGCTGTCCCCAGAACAAAGGCGAGAACAGCGGCAAACAGGGCGGTCAACAGTACTATGTTCATATTGCTCCTCTCATTTTACAAGGCCCGCAAAGCCCATGAAGGCTATGGAAAGCAGGGAGGCCGAAAGAAAGAGTATCGGCGTCCCTTTCAAAAACGAAGGAATCGGGCTCAGCCTGATGCGTCTCCGTACACCGGCCAGAAGCAGCATGGAAAGCAAGAACCCCATGGCAACCCCCAGGGCGTACACTATAGCTTCAAGAAAATTATACTGCTTGCTCAGGGCGTCAAACGTTACCGCCAGTATCGCGCAGTTGGTGGTTATGAGGGCAAAGTAAATGCCCATTGCCGCGTAGAGGGACGGAGAAGTTTTTTTAAGGTAGAATTCCAGAAGCTGCACCAGCGCGGCGATGACCAGGATAAATACCAGTATCTGGAGGAATTCCATGCCCCGGGGCAAAAGGAGATAAGTGTAGATGGGCCAGGTAACCGCCGTAGCCAGCACGGTAACAAAGGTAACGGCCATGCCCATGCCTATGGATTTATCCTCGTCGGTACTCATTCCTATAAAGGGACAGAGGGCGATAAAACGCATGAGTACCACATTGTCAATCAGAAACGCCGAAATAAATATTGAAATATACCTCACCTTATTCCTCCGATGCACTCTTGAGGCGCGACTTTAGATAGAGGCCAAAGGCCATGACACAGGCGAATACAAAAAAGCCTCCCGGTGAAAAGACAAAAAAGAGTATGGGCGTATAGTTTTCCGGCATTACCCGTATGTCAAGCCAGGTCCCGTTGCCGAGAATTTCCCGTATGCTGGAAATAGCCATCAGCACCCAGGTATAACCCAGCCCCATACCCAGGGCGTCGGGTATCACCTCGATCAGGGGCTTTCGTGACGCGAAGCCCTCGACCCGGCCCATGATGATACAGTTCACCACGATGAGGGGAATAAAAACCCCCATAGCCGCCGAAAGATCGGGGAAGTACGCCTTGAGTACATAGTCAATCACCGTGGTAAAGGCGGCGATAACAATGATGAATACCGGAATGCGTATTGATTCGGGAATAAGTTTACGGAAAATACTGATGACCACTTCGGACATGAGAAGCACGAAGGTCATGGAGACCCCCATGCCGATTCCGTTGGCCACGCTGGTGGTAACCGCCAGGGAAGAACAAAGACCTATCATAAGCACCAGGAGAGGGTTCTCCCGGACAAGGCCGTTGAGAAAAATTCTAACGAGTTTCATTTAACGCCTCCCTGGGCGGCAAGCCAGGCCGCCGCGGCCCGGGCCGATGTTCTGACAACCAAAGACACAGCCCTGCTGGTGATGGTGGCGGCGGTAATAGCCGCCACATCGCCCTTGGGTTCAAAGGCGTCGCCGGCCGCCTTTCCGGAAAACTGCCCGTAAAAGGTCAGGCCGGAGGCCGCGTCCACATAGTAACGCGGGGAAGACGCGTTGGCGCCCAGCCCCGGAGTATCCGAGATGGAAAGTATTTTGACGCCGCTGACTTTTCCGTCTGTCCCGGTTCCCACAAGCACGGATACCGGCCCGCCGTAACTCGGCCCCGAGGAATTCAGGGCCGCGCCGATAAGGGCGCCTCCCCTGCGTACCGCGTACTGGCTGGCAAAACGAACCGTCCCGTCGGGGCTCACGATAGTTCCGCTTATGTCCTCAAAGCTGTCGCCGTCGGGGAAAAGCTCTTTCAGGGCCGTCTCCAGCGCGGTCTGTTCGCGCCAGGCTATGGTTTCCTTGGTTCCGTCATACACAAAGGCAAGGCCCACACAGGCGGCGGTGGCGTAGAGGGCCAGCACCAGCCCGAGTTTCAACATCTGTTTCATTTGGCGCCTCCGCTTTGCGCCCCGGCTTTTGCCGGGACTTTTTTAGGAACAAAACCGTACTTCTTCTGTATAAGCCTGTTGAGGAAGGGAGTTACGGCGTTCATGATCAATATGGCGTACGTTACCCCTTCCGGGTAGTTGCCCCATTTCCGTATCAGCACGGTAATGATGCCGGCGCCAAGACCGAAGATATATTTGCCGCTGGCCGTAAGCGGGGCCGACACATAATCGGTAGCCATGAACACCGCGCCAAAAAACACGCCGCCGCCGAGAAGGGCAAAGAGGGGATCGTCACCCAAAAGAAGGGAGAACAGCGCCGCCG
>JAISCK010000021.1 GCA_031265635.1 Spirochaetaceae bacterium | reverse complement strand
GCCCTGGCCGGCTTTGACGAAAAAAACATAAGCCTTTCCTTTCAGGGGGACTATATGACTTTTTCGGCCCGCATAGGCGAAGAAAAACTCCCCGAAGAAAATGTCCGGTACTTCAAACGACGGCTGAAACTCAAGGATATAGAAAAACAAAAGTACTATGTGCCCCTGGACAGGTACGCCCAGGACAAGGTCAAGGCGGTGTACAAGAACGGCATACTTAAAGTTGTGGTTCCTCCAAAGGAAGGACAGGACCAAAACGACGGTATAAAGATCGAGATTGTAAAAGAAGGGGATTAGTATAAAAACACCGTACCCGGAATCACTCCCTGGCAAGAACCGCGACCGCCGAACTTGAGCCTATGCGGTCCGCGCCGGCGTTGATAAAGGCTTCCATCTCGTCCCTGGTCCTGATGCCGCCCGCGGCCTTTATCTTTACTTCCGGGGCAAGATGCTTCCTGAAAAGCAGCACATCGTCAAGAACAGCGCCGGCGGAGCCGAAGCCTGTGGAAGTCTTGATATAGTCCGCGCCGGACTCGCTTACAAGGCCGCAGAGTTTTATCTTCTCGTCGGTATCAAGGTAGCAGGTTTCCACAATTACCTTGAGAATATGCTTTCCCGCGGCTTCGCGGAGGGCTCTGATTTCCGCGAGAACCGCGTCAAAGTTGCGGTTCTTTACTTCCCCCACATTGATAACCATATCGACTTCCGAAGCGCCCTGGGCTATGGCCTCTCTTGCCTCAAAGGCCTTGACAGAAAGGACATTGTAGCCAAGGGGAAAGCCTATGACGGTGCAGATAACCACATCGGCAAAGGCTTCTTTTATGGGTTTGACATAGGACGGGGGCACGCAGACACTGGCGGTCCTGTAACGGGCGGCTTCATAACAGAGCTTGTCGATTTCCGCCCATGAGGACGAAGCCTTGAGCAGGGTATGGTCTACCCTGGAAAAAATTTCTTCGCTGGTCATAGCTTGGGTACAAAGGCAGGGGATATTCCCGAATAATCGTTGTCGATTTTAAGGGAATCAAGTATCTGGGAAATCTGCCCCCGGTGATGGGTCCCGTGGGCAATAATCTGCTGGAGCATAAAGGCGACAGGAACCGAAGGAGGATTGCCCTTATACCAGGAAAGTTTTACCGGGGCTTTAAGGTCTTCTTCCTTTAGGGAAGAAACAAGCTGTATATAGGCGTCGTCGGCTTTTTCAAAATCAGCGCCCAGGACCTTCCACTGTTCGGCGTTAAGCCCTCCCTCGGGTATGGTGACAGACCCAAGATCCGACAATGCCGAGGGGCTCCCGCCGAGGGCCTCCTTCAACATACCCAGGAGAAAAACCGTGCCGCCCAAGGTATGGACAAAAAGGCCGGAAAGGCTCTTGTAGTAACTCCCCCTGTCCTTTTCCCGCTCGTCATTGGAAAGGCCGTCAAGTATCGCGTAGATTGCCTTGTCCGCTTCTTTGTTGTATTTCGCAAACGTAATAAAAAGTTCTTTCATTCTTACTCTCCGCGTATAAAGAATCTAATCACAAAAACAATAAACAGTATCATGGTTACAAAGGATATTTCCCTGAACCTGAACGACACTATCTTGAGTATCACATAACAGAGCATCCCGTAGACTATGCCTTCGGCTATGCTGTAGGTAAAGGGCATCATCACTATGGCTATAAAGGCGGGTATCCCTTCAGTGGGATCGGAGAAATCAATGCTGATTACCGACCGCATCATGAAAAAGCCGACCATGACCAGCGCGGGGGCTGTGGCGGCGCTGGGAATGAGCAGGAAGACAGGCGAAAGAAACAGGGCCAGCAGAAAAAGCAGGGCCGTGGTCAGGGCGCTGAACCCGGTGCGTCCTCCGGCGGCGACACCGGCGGTACTTTCAACATAACTGGTTACCGTACTGGTCCCCAGGGCAGCGCCGGCAACGGTCCCGAGGGCGTCGGCGAGCAGGGCCTGCTTGACTCTGGGTATGTTTCCGTCTTTGTCGATAAGTTTTGCCTGGGTAGTAACGCCTACCAGGGTTCCCACCGTATCAAAGATATCAACAAAGAGAAAGGTAAAAAACACAGTGAAAAATTTAAAACTCAATACGGAAGAAAAATCAAATTTGAAGAGAAGCGGAGACGCGGGAAGGGCAATGGGGGTCCATCCTTGGGGTATGGACGTAAGATCGAAAGGTATGCCTATGATGGTGGTAATCAGTATGCCCAAAAGTATGGAACCGGGGACTTTGTTCACGTAGAGGCCGGTGGTGATTATAAGCCCGATAAGGGCAACCAGGGCGCTCCCTGAACTGATATTCCCCAGTTCCACCAGGGTAGATTCGTTGGGAACAATTACCCCGGCGTTTTTAAGGCCGATGAGGGCTATAAAAAGCCCTATGCCCACCGCGACGGCCCGCTTGAGGTTCATCGGAATGGATTGAATAATAAGTTCCCGGATATTCACCAGCGAAAGCAGCACGAAGAGTATGCCTTCGAGGAACACCGCGGTGAGGGCGATCTGCCAGGAATAGCCCATGCGGTCGACCACGGTAAAGGTAAAGAAGGCGTTAAGGCCCATGCCCGGAGCCAGGGCCACAGGCAGGTTGGCCGCGAAGGCCATCACCAGGGTGGCAAAGGCCGACGACAGCACCGTAGCGGTAAATACCGATGCGGCGGGCATGACATTACCCGGCGTTCCTACGGCGGTGCCGATAAGGCCCAGCATATTCGGGTTTACCGCCAGAATATACGCCATGGTAAGAAAGGTTGTTATACCGGCAACCATTTCTTTGGAAACTGTAGTACCATGCTCCTTCAGCCTGAAAATCTTTTCCATGGCTCCTCCTTAAAATGGAAGTTGTTCGGAAACCGGGGTTCCCGAACAACTTCTTCTCAAAAAAACAAAACTATGCGGCCGTCAACGGCCTTTGCCTGTCCCTCTATTCTACTGATACAGCTCCCTGGGTGTATACCCGGTATGAAGCAGTTCATGGGCCTTGTGTCCATTGGGCTCACCGAGGAACTCATCATACACCTGGCTGATAAAGGGATTCTGATGGGAACAGCGGATCTTTGAATGTTCGTCATCGGCATAGAGACCCGCGGTACGCCGGCCGCGTATTTCATCGGTACCGCCGTAGGGCTGGCCGCCGCCCGAGATACAGCCGCCCCGGCAGGCCATGACTTCCACAAAGTGATAGGGAACTTCTTTTCCCGCGTCCCTGGCCGCCCGTATCGTATCAAGCACGGCGGCTATATTGCCCATCTGGTGGGCCACGGCTATGCGTATTTTGGTTCCGTTGCCAAAGTCAACTTCCGCTTCCTTGACCCCGTCAAGGCCCCGGACAGGGAGAAAGTTGACATCGGCAAGTTCTTTTTTAGTAACCAGGAAATAGGCGCTCCGCACGGCGGCTTCCATTACGCCGCCGGTAACGCCGAAGATGGTTCCCGCGCCGGTATAGGGCCCCAGGGGACTGTCGGCGTCCTCGTCGGGGAGACTGAGTATGTCAATGCCGGCCTGCTTGATCATGCGGGCAAGCTCCCTGGTGGTTATTACAATGTCCACATCATTGCCGGTATTGACGCCGAGGAACTTGGACGCGCTCTTCATATCGTCATTGCGGTTTATTTCCCACTTTTTGGCGGTACAGGGCATGACCGAAACCGAATATATTTTTGCCGGGTCTATGCCGGCCTTGCCTGACCAGTAGGCCTTAATCATGGCGCCCATCATCTGCTGGGGTGATTTGGCGGTGGAGAAATTCGGTATCATGTCATTGTAATATTTCTCCATATAATCGACCCAGGCGGGGCAGCAGCTTGTAATAAGGGGTATATCGGCCTTGCCTCCCCCGGCCGCTTCCGTAAGCCGTTTAACCAGTTCGGTTCCTTCTTCCATGATGGTAAGGTCGGCGGAGAAGTTGGTATCAAAAACAGTCTTAAAGCCCAGGCGTCTCAGGGCGGCGTATATTTTTTTGGTAAACACGGTTCCCGGGGGCAGGCCGAATTCCTCGGCCAGGGCGACCCGGACCGCCGGCGCTATCTGCACCACAGGATGTTTACCGGCGTCCTGGAGAGCCCGCCATACCTTGACCGTATCATCGCGTTCATAAATGGCCCCCACAGGGCAGTGGGCGGCGCACTGGCCGCACTTGATACAGGGGCTTTCGCCCAGGGGCGTATCCGCCGCGCTGGCTATGCGGCCCTTGATGCCCCTGCCCAGAAATTCCAGAGCCCAGACATTCTGCATCTCCTGGCATACCTTGACACAGCGGCCACAGCGTATGCACTTCTCGGGGTTGAGAACTATAGCCGGGTTGGAATCATCTACAGGAAGGCCGTTAAGCACCTTGCGGTAGGGGGTTTCCCGTATGCCGAAATCAGCGGCCAGGGTCTGGAGTTCGCAGTTGCCGTTCCGGGGACACTGAAGACAATCATTGGGATGATTGGAAAGTATCAGCTCCAGCACGGTGCGCCGTACCGCTATGATCTCGGCATCATGGGTGATGACGCTCATGTTTTCAGATACCGGCGTAGTGCAGGCCCTGACCATCTTGGGAGAACCTTCCATGCGCACAATACAGAGACCGCAGGCCGCCCAAGGAGGGAGGTCGGGATTGTAACACAGGGTAGGTATCTTTACATTGACTTTTCTGGCCGCATCCAGAATGGAACTTTCATCCTCAACCTGAACCGGTATGCCGTTTATTTTAAGGTTTACCATTTGTCACTCCATCAACTCTTGATTATGGCGCCGAACTTGCAGCTTGTGAAACACTGACCGCACTTGATACACGCGCTCTGGTCTATCGTGTGGGCCGACTTTTTCTCTCCGGTAATACAGTTGGCCGGACAGTTCCTCGCGCAGAGGCCGCAACCTATACACTTTTCCGCAAGTATCTCATAGCGGACAAGCTGTTTGCATTTGCCTGAACGGCACCTCTTGTCCCGTATATGCTCAAGATACTCGTTTCTGAAATTCCGCATTGTGGAAAGAGTGGGGTTGGCCGCCGTACCGCCGAGCATGCAGAGGCTGGTCTTGGTCATGGCGGTTCCTATGGCCTCGAGCTTGTCCAGGTCGCTTTCTTCGCCGTTGCCCCTGGCGATCTTTTCCAGGATACTGAGTATCTGGGTAGTGCCGATACGGCACGGCGAACACTTGCCGCAGGATTCGTCAACGCAGAATTCCATATAGAACCTGGCAACGTCAACCGCGCAGTCATCCTCATCCATGACTATCATGCCCCCGGAACCCATCATGGAACCCATGGCGGTAAGGCTTTCATAGTCTATGGGCGTATCGAGATTGGCCTCGGTAATGATGCCCCCCGACGGACCGCCGGTCTGGACACCCTTGAATTTTTTGCCGTCCCTGATACCGCCGCCTATCTCAAAAACAATCTCCCTGAGGGTTGTTCCCATGGGAACTTCCACCAGGCCGGAATTCTTTACCTTGCCGGTAAGGGCAAAGACCTTGGTGCCCTTGGATTTCTCGGTTCCGATTTTTGAAAGCCACGCGCCGCCCTTGGCGGTAATAACCGGTATATTGGCCAGGGTTTCAACATTGTTGATGATGGTGGGCCTCTGCCACAATCCCTTGTTCGCCGGGAAGGGCGGCTTGGGAACCGGCATGCCCCTGTTGCCTTCTACCGATTTGATCAGCGCCGTTTCCTCGCCGCAGACAAAGGCGCCGGCGCCCAGCCGTATCTCGATGTCAAAATCAAAACCCGATCCGAGTATGTTTTTACCCAGAAGGCCATAGTCCTGGGCCTGCGCGAGGGCCTTCTTGAGCCGTTCAATGGCAAGGGGATATTCCGCCCTGATATACACAAAACCCTGATGGGCGCCTATAGCCTTGCCGGCGGTTATCATGCCTTCGATGACCGAATGGGGATCGCCTTCGATGGTGGACCGGTCCATATAGGCGCCGGGGTCGCCTTCGTCGGCATTGCATATAACGTATTTGTCATCCCCCTGGGCCTTGCGGGCAAGATCCCACTTGAGCCAGGTCGGGAAACCGGCGCCGCCCCGGCCTCTGAGCCCTGAGGCTTTCATTTCGCCGATAAGCTGTTCGTCGGTCCATTCAAAAAGGGCTTTTTCCAAACCCGAATAACCTTCGCGGGCTATGTACTCGTCAATGCTCTCAGGGTTGATGACGCCGCAGTTTCTGAGCACCACGCGGAACTGCTTCTGGTAGAATTCAATATCCTCGACAGCGGTCTTTTTCTGTTTACTTTCGTCGCTTTTGTACAGAAGCCGGGGGACTTCCCTGCCCTTGATAATCTGTTCGGCGATGATTTCGGCGGCGTCATCTGGTTTTACGCCAACATAAAAGGAATCCTCGGGAAGCACCTTGACTATGGGGCCCTTTTCGCAGAAGCCGAAACAGCCTGTCTTGACGATCTGAACCTCGCCCTTGACACCCTGCTTCTCGGCCTCGGCAATGAGCCTTTCGTAAATTTCAACACCTTTATTGGATTCGCAGGCAGTGCCGCCGCAGGTCAGTATATAATGGTTATACGCCATACCGTTCCCCCCTAACCCATAATATCGGCGGAAGGCCGGTCAAGAATATGATTATCCAGAAGCTCTTTTCCGATAAGATGCTTCGTGACTATCTGTTCGGCTACGGCGGCGTCAACCTTGCCGTAAATAACCTTGGGCATGCCGGGGACTATCACTTCCACGGTAGGTTCGGAGTGGCACAGGCCCATGCATCCTGTCTGGCGCACCATAACAGTGTCAACCAGGTTATAGCTGTCCAGGGCCTTTATAAAGGCGTCCAGGGTGTTTTTTGCCCCGGCGGCAATACCGCAGGTCCCCATGCCGACGACAATCTGCACTTCCTTGCCTTCGACATCCCGCTTGCGCAGATCACTTTTTTTGGAATCTCTGAGTTTACGCAGATCTTCCAGGCTCATTTTCCCCATAGTAAAACTCCTCTCTCACTCAGTTTGCAAAAAATTTTATGCCAGGCGGACCCCGCCTGTTTTTTGTAACCTCCAATATTATGGAAGTTTTTAGGGATCCCCTCATTCTTCGGTTTCCATGGACCGCAGATACCGGTCCAGCAGCACCAGGGAAGATCCGTCCTCCAGATCCCCCAGGGCGTCTGTCAATTCCGATTTCCGCACCTCGTAATTATTCTTCCTGCCATCCCGGTCAAGAAAGCGGCGTACCACCACCTCTTCGGGGCCGGGAAAAAGAAAAACGGTTCTGAAAAGCCCGGACAGATCCCCCGCAGGAGGGGTATCCACATTGGCCATATCGAACCAGGCGCTCACCGTAGTCCCCTGGTTTTTCTCCGATCTTACGTCCCAGCCGCCGCCGGACTGGGAAGCGGTCTGTATCAAAAAGGGAATACCCAGACCTACCTTGCGGTCAGGATGTTTTTCTCCATCGGTACCAAAAGGGTCCATGGCCCTGTCCAGTTCCTCACGGCTCATACCCTTTCCGTTGTCCCGTACCTCAAAACGGAATTCCTTGCCGGTCTCCCGGACATCCAGTTCCACAAGGGCCGCTCCCGATTCGGCCGCGTTCTGGGTAATATCGGTAACCAGGTCGCTCAAAGTAAAATGCATGAAATCTCCCGGAAAAGCTGATTCCCCGCCGTCATACGGCCAGACTGTCCGGGAAACCCAAACCGCGCTGACGCCCCGGATAAAACCGTCCTGGCGTGTCTTTCGCCCATATTACAGGTTCCGGTATTTGGCGATAATTTCGGGCACCTGGTCCTTGGTAAGTTTTCCGTATGTATCGGGCCCAACAGTCATAACCGGCGCGAGACCGCAGCAGCCAACACAGCGCACCGGATCAATGGAAAAAAGACCGTCATCGGTTACGCCGCCTTCCTCAAGACCCAGCAGGGTTTTTGCCGTCTCAATCATATCCTGCCCGCCCCTGAGATAACAGGCGGTTCCCAGGCATACGGAAATTCTGTGCTTGCCCGGTTTGGTAGTTTTGAAAAAATGATAAAAGGTGATGACCCCGTAAATTCTCGCCAAAGGAATGCCGCTCTTAAGGGAAAGTTTTTCCGCGGCTTCCCGGGAGATAAATCCGAAGGTCTCCTGAATCTTGTGCAGCATCATGATAAGGCTGCCGGGCTTTACCTTCCATTCTTCGATAAACGCGGAAAGCTCCTGGGGAAATTCCATCTCCCCGGCAGAAGCCCTCTCTGCTGCTCTGGTTTTAGTTTCCATGTATGCCCCCTTGTTGTATTTTATAACGGCTATGCGAAATAGGCAAGAATATAATGCAAAATTTCGACGTTCTTTTTACAATGATATTTTGAAACAACCATAAACTATAATATTTTACCGATTGACCAATTCGTCGCACAAGTTAATTGAAAGTTTGAAGGTGCCTTAGGCAAGAATATA
>JAISCK010000106.1 GCA_031265635.1 Spirochaetaceae bacterium | reverse complement strand
GCCGCGGCGCCCTGGCGATGAAGGCCGCGGAACAGGAACTGAACGCGAAACTAAGGGCGGGACAGTTAAGCCCTTCGCCGCTTTTTACCCGGATAGGAATTAACTCAGGCGAAATGGTTGTGGGGAACATGGGTTCCGAAAATAAAATGGATTATACCATCATGGGCAACGCGGTAAACATCGCGTCCCGGCTTGAGGGAATTAACAAGCAATACCATACCGGCGGAACCCTCATCAGCGAATACACCCGCGCTCGGACCGGCGATGAATTCCTTTGCCGCCGTCTTGACCGGGTGCGGGTGGTGGGCATCAGCGAACCCCTGCGGCTGTACGAACTGCTGGACTTTAGGAAAAGCGCCGCCCCCGGACACATCAAACTGGCCGGAGTTTTTGACGAAGCATTGAACTGTTTTGAGAAGCGGACCTGGAAACAGGCCGCGGAAGGTTTCCGGGAAGTATTATCAATCAAAGCCGGAGACGGCCCCGCCCAAAAATACCTTGACCGCTGCCTGGCTTTTCTTGCAAAGCCGCCCCCGGCCACCTGGGACGGCGTATACACTTTAACGGAAAAATAAGAAATTACGGCGTGGGCTTTTCCCGCGTTGGGAATACCCGCTTAATCTCCATGCTTAGCGGAATTTGTTCCAAAATTGAAGTATTCAGACAAATTTGATATTTTAGCTTGTTTCGGATATACAGGACGTTCCTGGTATCCTGTCAGATAAATTTTTCTTGACAAAATTTAGAAATATAGTTTAATATTTAGAAATAAGAACTGTAATGTATACAGGAGGTTTTATGAGCAATTTAGTAGACAACAGTGAAAAAAGGCGTATCGACAAGGCGGTTTTTATTCCCGCCACTGCGGTAACTTTGGCCCTCGGGGTGTTCTTCTATATCTTCCCCGTAAAAAGCAATGAGGTGTTGAGTATTATCCATGCCTTTACTACCAATGAACTTGGCTGGTTCTTCCTTGTGTTTACCGTGATAATGTTGGGAGTGTGCCTGTTCTATGCTTTCTCACCCATGGGTAACATTGTTCTTGGGGGCAAGGATGAAAAGCCCGATTATTCTACCATGACATGGCTCGGCATGATACTTACTTCCGGTACAGGGGGAAGTCTTTTGTACTTGGCATCTATTGAATGGATGTGGATTGTTGATGCCCCGCCTTTCGGTCTTGAACCGGGAAGTCTTGACGCATATCGATGGGCTTCGGCCTACGGTATGTTTCATTGGGGACCTTCAGCTTGGGCCATCTATATTTCAGTTTCAGTGCCTATCGCTTATTTCTTTTTTGTCAAAAGAAAAAGCAATATGAAGATGAGCGATTATGCCCGGCCTCTTCTGGGAAACCTCTCCGATGGACTGGCGGGACATGCTCTAAACTTCCTTTATATATTCGGACTTTTGGGTGGTGTACTCACCTCCTTGGCCTTGGGCACCCCTCCGATTGCCAGTGGCATCGCCCATATGTTCGGCCTGTCAGGAAGCAATGCGGGGATCGATGTGCTGGTTATTGCCCTCTGGACTTTTGTTCCTCTCTTTACCATAGCGTTGGGGATGAAGAAGGGCGTGGCCCGGCTGAGTAATATTAATATGTGGGGCTTTGTGATTCTGCTGGTCCTGCTGGTGGTATTTGGGCCCACTTGGTTTATCTTTAACCAGTCCAGCGATGCCTTGGGACTCATGCTTCAGAATTTTATATATATGAGCTTTAATACGGACCCGGTAGGCGGCGGCGGGTTTCCACAGGCCTGGCCTATTTTTTACATGTCCTGGTGGGCGGTATATGCTCTGCCCTTTGGTCTCTTTATCGCTAAAATTTCCAAGGGCCGTACAATTCGCCAACTGGTAGCGGGGGGACTTTCGGCAGGTTCTCTCGGCTGCATGCTTTTTTACATGGTATTACCGGCTTTCGGCATGAATCTACAGAGAAGCGGTGTAATTGATTTGACCAAAACTCTCAATGAGTCAGGCCGGGGCCAAGTGGTTATTGATATGCTGAATCATGCCCCTGGCGGTTTTTTAATGATTATCCTTTTTACCGCGGTATGTCTTCTTTCCTATGTTACAGGGCATGTGGCAGTGGGGTATTCGCTTGCCGCTTCCGCCGAGAAGAAAATCAAGGGCAATCAAGATCCTCAAATATGGAATATCGCCTTCTGGCTTGTTCTGGCGGGCGCGGTTTCTTTGGGACTTTATCTGCTGAACCGCAGGGCGCTGCAGCCCTTGCAAACCGTTTCCATTATTACCGGGTTCCCCATATGTATTGCTATGGCGGTACTGATCCTTGCCTTTTTCAAACAGTTAAAACGGGACTTCCCCAATGGTATTCCCTACCGGAAAACATCTAAAGATAAAATTTTCGGTGAACCGGAGAGCCCGCAGTAAGAAACGCGACAGGAACAGGGGCCTTTGCTTGACCGGGTTTTTACCGGCCGGCAAGGCCTTTTGTGCCAGGGACGCGCTTGTTATGGGGGAGGGTGCCCTCGCTTACTCTTCCCATCCCATTTCCCTGGATGCCCGGATACTGATATTTTTAAGAAAGCGGATGATATCATCCGTTTTCTTTTTGTCAAGTCTGACAACCGGTGCGGAGATGCTGATCCCCGCCACCACCCGGTTTTCATAATTCTTTACCGGTACCGCGATGCATCGCACCCCTTCTTCACATTCTTCATTGTCAAGGGCATAGTCCTGTTTCCGTATGGAAGCCAATTCTTTTTTAAGGGAGTTGAGGTTTGTTATAGTATTGAAAGTATATTGGGGAAAACCCCTTACTTTTTCAAGCTCCAGAAGTTTTTCATCGGAATAGTTGAGAAGATGTAATTTTCCCACCCCGGTGGCATGCATTGGGGCAATATGTCCTATCCGGTATAATGTCTGGAGCATCCGTCCAGATCCCTCTTCAGTAGCGATATATATCATCTGCATATTCTGCTCTATACAAAGTGAAGCCGATTCATCGAAAGCAGCGGCCACCTCTTTTACATATTTAGTAAGGGAACTTTGGAACGGAAAGTTTCCTCTTGCCTTGGAACCAAGGTCCGCCAGCTTGAGGGTCAGATAATAACAGGCGTTATTTGGATCCTGACCTATGTACCCAAAATCAATAAAGGTGTTGATAAAGCGTAACACGGTACTCTGGGGTATTTTTAGACTTTTTGCAATATCCTGCAGCCGGGCAGGAGTGGTTATTTTGGTCATACCCTCAAGAATTTGCAGGGCCTTTCTCAGGGATTGGTTCTTCTTGACACCGTCGCTGATATGTTTTTTTGGCTTCATTTGAATCACTACTATATCTCAAATGGCAAGGAGGCGCAATCACTCGTATAAAATCTGATCACCGGGACGGAAAAATCCCGTCATGGAAATACCGTGCTTTTTGACACATTGAGAGGCTGTTCCGGTTTGTCCGAAACAGCCCCACGGAACTCAGTAGTAACGGACGTTCTGCCTTTTGAGAGCTTGTTGTACCTTTCTTATGTCTACCATTGAACTTGGTGTTCCCTCTTTAAGGGAAACTGCGGCTGCGACCCCGGCGCCTTGACCTGTTGCCACACAGCAAGCCATATTGCGGAAAGAAACATGGGCTATCTGGTCGCCGCTGATCGATCTGCCTGCTACCAGCAGATTGTCTATTTTTTGAGGCACAATGCATCCAAAAGGAATTTGATAATAGCGGCCAGTGGTCGGTTTGATTAAATACCCGGCGCCGTCTATAAATTCTGGAAAAATGGCAATGGCATCGTCAAAACGAGCTTCTCCCATCACATCCTCTGCGGTGAGAAAAGAACGGCCCTCGATCTTTCTGGACTCGCGGGCTCCCAGAGTCATACCAAAGTTGCGGAGCTTCGCCTTTTCAAAACCAGGGACCTTCTTTCGCAATACCTCAACACAGTAGAGGGCGTTTCGTCTGCCTTGAATTTCCGCTCTGGTCAGGTCTTCTATATCGGTACAATCTACATTTCCAATGAATACTACGTTTAATTGGGTGACTTCTCCTTCGTCGGTGATGCTGCTCCATGAACCACCCAAGCTGACATTTGCCTCTTTGGGCACGAGGCCGTTCTGAACCGCCTCCACAAAGGGCCTTTCAAAGTAGGGGCTAAAAAGATCATCCTCCTTGCCGCTTGTCTTGATTGACCAATAACCGCCCCAGTCCCTGTAGGTTGGTTTCAGCTCATTTTTGATATAATCCCTGAAACGGCGGGTGTCTACTCCCTTACAATGAAAAAGGGTGGTAACACTCATAAGTTTATCCTTTGGCGCCTTGGTATAGGGTGCCCCTGCAAAGGCTGCTATATCGGCATCGCCGGTAGTGTCAATGACCCGTTTTGCCAGGACCGCAAAGCGTCCCGATTTACCTTCGGCGATGACACCTTTAATGATTCCGTCTTCTACGATGGCCTGGACTGCGGCACTGTGCAGCAAAGGACGAACCTTTGCTTCTTCGATCATGACATCGGCTACATATTTAAACATTTCCGCATCCAGGGCCTGACTCAGGGACTGGCATTCGGGATTACTACCAGCAATTTCAGCACATTTTTGCTCAAATTCCGGTACCAACCCCCCAGCCTCAATGGTTTTTTCATGACGATACCATGCAAAACCTTCTACCCCGACTTGGCTTATCACCCCGCCAAAGCATCCATACCGTTCCATGAGGAGGACATTGACCCCCTCCCGGGAAGCGGCAATCGCTGCTGCCAGCCCCGCAGGACCACCGCCGGTAACCAGTAAATCGGTTTCTGCTAATACCGGAATATCCCTCGCCTGTTCATGAATCAAATTCAAAACTATGCCTCCTTGTGATATACAGGTGAAATTTTCCCCTAATAAAATGATAACTGCCAAAAATACGATTTGTCAACAAAATTTAATTATTAAAAACAGATTCTTAAAAATGGTATTTTGGAGGTATAGAGAAAACAGCAGAAGTTTAGTGATCATGACGAAATCGTAACATATACTACTTGACTTCCCTGAAAATTCCGGGTATGATACACGATAAGAAGATTTTCAGGGTCGGGTGAAATTCCGGGGAGAAGAGTCCCGGTATCATTCCCTACCGGCGGTAAAGCCCGCGAATTCCAAGGCACGGCCTTGCGGATTGAACCGGTGAAATTCCGGTGCCGACGGTACAGTCCGGACGGAAGAAAATCGTGCGGGAACGCTGTTCCATGAATCCGGATTTTTTTAGGATTCGGATTTACAGGCACTGATTCCAAAAATTTTGCCCTGGATTCCGGCCGCTTGCGCGGCGCTGGTTTTGCCGGGGTTTTTTTATGCCCCGGACCAGCGGGGAGGTCCTATGCAAAGGTTGTTTCACACAACACGGCTGCCGGAGAAGGCTCTGGCTGTAACCCTTATGTTGCTGGTTTTTTCCGGCTTTTCCGGCTGCGTCAAACGCAGCGCCGCCGGGGAAGCTCCGGGGATTTCCATCGCGGTTTTTGTTCCGGGCGTCATGTCGGGAAGCCCCATTTACGAAATGCTGGCCCAGGGCGTCCAAAAGGCGGGCGCCGAATACCCCCAGGTTGAAGTACAGGTTGTCGAAGCCGGATACAACCAGGCCGAATGGGAACCAAAACTTACCGCCCTGGCCGCGGCGGAAAGCTATGACCTCATCGTGTCATCCAATCCTTCCCTGCCCGCCCTTGCCCAGTCGGTCTCGGCGAAATTTCCCAAACAAAAGTTCCTTCTTCTTGATGGTGAAATTTCCGGCAATCCCGCCATATATACCATGCGCTATAACCAGAGGGAACAGGCTTATATCGCGGGCCATATCGCCGCGCTCATAGCGCAGGAAGGAAAAACCGCCGCCGGGGTCAGCAAAAAAATCGGCCTTATCGCCGGTCAGGAATATCCCGCCATGAACACCATCATGCTTCCCGCATACGGGGAAGCGGCCAGGAGCATCGACCCGGCCTTTCAGGTTGATTTTCGCGTGGTGGGAAACTGGTTTGACGCGGGCAAGGGAGCGGAACTTGCCCTTGACATGATACGGGGAGGTTCGGCGGTACTGCTTTGCGTAGCCGGCGGCGCCAACGAAGGCGCGGTACAGGCCGCTTCCGAGGCGGGGGCCAAGGTCATCTGGTTTGATACCAACGGCTACGATATACGCCCCGGAACCGTGGCCGGTTCGGCCATACTCCGCCAGGACAAGGCGGCATACGAACAAACCAGGCGTTTCCTCGACGGCACGCTCCCCTTCGGCACATCTGAAATTGTGGGCATCAAAGACGGGTATGTTGATTTCATCGAAGATGACCAGAACTATATCGCCGCGGTAAGCCCTGAAATCAGGGCAAAGCAGGGCGAACTTCTGCGGCGTATACGCTCAGGGGAACTTGTCCTTGGGTATTGAACTGCGGCGCATAGAAAAATTTTTTCCCGGAAACGGCGTCAAGGCCCTGGCCGGGGCGGACTTCCAGCTTCTCCCCGGCGAGATACACGCCCTGGCCGGAGAAAACGGCGCGGGCAAATCCACGCTCATGCACATCATGGCGGGCTTTCTTGAGGCCGACAGCGGTTCCATCATCATCGAAGGAACCGGACGCCGCCTGAAAAACACCGCCGGCGCGCTCGCTTCGGGCATAGGCATGGTCCGCCAGCATCCCCGCCTGGTTCCGGGCTTCCGGGTCTGGGAGACCTGCAGCCTCGGTTTTTCCGGCTGGATACGGACAGGAGCCTGGAAACAGCGGGTCGGGGAACTTTCGCGCCGCTGGGGTTTTGACCTTGAAGCGGACCGCCCCATTGCCGGTCTCAGCGTCGGCGAAAGGCAAAAATGCGCTGTCCTCGCCCTGCTCCTGCGGGACGCGAAGTATCTTATACTTGATGAACCTGCCGCCGTGCTGAGTCCCGCCGAAACTGAAAGGCTTTTTGATCTACTCAAGAAGCTCCGTTCAGACGGCAGGGGCATAGCGCTCATTTCCCATAAACTTGAAGAAACGCTGCGCATTGCCGACAGGATTACCGTCCTCAGAAAAGGAAAAACAGTTTCCTGCGGACAGGCCGGAGAGAGCAGCCCCGGAAAAATCAGTTCCCTGATGTTCGGCTCGGAGCAAATTGCGCCGGAGCAAGACACGGCCCCGCCTCACGGGACAAAGGAGGCCCCGCCTCACGGAGCAAAAGAAGCCGCTTCCCAGCCGCAAAAGGACAGCGTTACGCGAAATGACAACGCTGCCAAAGGCCCGGCGCGGAAAAACATTCTTGAGGTAAGGAACCTTTCTGTTGAAATTCCGGGAAGACCTTTTATCCGTTCAGCGGGCTTTACCCTTGCGCCGGGAAGCATCACCGGCATCGCCGGTGTCAGGGACAGCGGCCTTGAAAGCCTGGAACTGGCCCTGACCGGCTTCCTCAATCCGCGTTCCGGGGAAATTACGGTCGCGGGAACGGAAGTCGCCGGCAAGGGGCCCGGAGCGTTCCGCAGGGCCGGGGCCGCTTATCTGTGCGCCGACAGGACCGGAACAGCGCTGGCAATGGGACTCCCGCTTTTTGACAGCCTCATCATCCACGCCCACCGCCGCTCCGAACAGGGACCCCTGGGCAGAATAGGCATCATGAACGCTTCGTATCTTCGTGAATGGGCGCGGGCCATTATGCGGCAGGCGGGGATACTTCGTTCTCCGGGAAACCAGGCCGATTCCTTTTCGGGCGGCATGCTGCAGCGCCTTGTCCTGGCGCGGGAACTGGCCGAACCGGTAAAGTTCCTGGTTCTTGCCGAACCCGGCTGGGGGCTCGATGTCTCGGGCCAAAAACTTCTTGACAGGCAGCTCAGGGACTTTGCCGGAAAAGGCAGCGCCGTTCTTTTATTTTCTACCGATATAGAAGAACTCATGTCCCTTTCCGACCGCATCATGGTTCTCAGGGACGGAAAAATTTCCGATGAACTGGGCCGGTCTGAATTCCATCTGGACCGCATAGGCCGGGCCATGGTAGGAGCTTCCCATGGCTGAACTCCAAAAATCCCCTATCCCCGCGCGGGCGCGCCGTTCCCTCCTGGGCGCGGCCCTTACCCTGGGCTGCGCAGCCGCGGCGGCCTCGGTATTGATTGCGCTTAACGCTGACAATGCCCCGGAAGCCCTGGGGGTCTTTTTTACCGGACCCTGGTCATCGCCGTGGTTTTTGGGAAATACCCTGGACAGCATAGCCCTGCTCCTCACCGCTTCCCTCGGCGCTGTTCTCGCGTTCCGCTGCGGGCTGTTCAATCTTGGAGGCGAAGGGCAGATATACCTTGGCGGGCTTGCCGCCACAGCCCTGCTTGTAAGTTCCCCGTCCCTGCCTGATACCCCGCTGCTCTGCGCCGCAGCCCTTGCCGCTTTTGTAACCGGCGGGTGCATGGGAGGAATCTCCGGGGCGTTAAAGGAAAGGTTTAATGTCAACGAACTCATCACAACGTTTCTCCTTTCCGCCGCCCTGACTCCCCTGGCTGATTACTGTATTTCAGGCCCCCTCCGCGACCATACAGGAAACCTCCTTGCCAGCCCCCGCTTCATCCAGGCAAGAAGGCTGCCCCTCCTGCTTCCTCCTTCGGCCCTTTCCCTGTCATTCATCCTTGCGCTCATTCTCGTTGTACTGCTGTTTGT
>JAISCK010000087.1 GCA_031265635.1 Spirochaetaceae bacterium | reverse complement strand
GGCTGAGTCTGGTAATTTCCCGTATTGTTTTTTCCTTGAGGGTTCCTGAACGTATTTCCCAGAACCGTATTTTGAACCATTCGCCGGGGGGACATTCTATGGTGGCGAAACTTGCCCCTATCGCGCTCCGGGGCCTACCCGCGCTGCCCGGATTAAGAACCAGGACTCCGCCGATTTCTTCCCAGCCGGGGACATGGGTGTGGCCGTAGAGGGCCGCGTCCGCTCCGGCGCTCTGGGCCACCGAGGCAAGGATGCTTAAATCCTGGGAAACCCCGCTCAGGTGTCCGTGGCTGAGAAAGAAAACATGGCCGGCGAATTCCAGCATGTCCGCATAGGGAACGCCGGTGTCCGTATCGGTATTGCCCCGTATCATAGTAAGGGGCGCGGCAAAGCCGGTGGCGGTACAGGTCGAAGTTATATCGCCGGTGCCGTCGCCCAGAAACGCCAGGGCATTGACCCCGTGTTTGATGCCCCAGCGGAGGGCCGCTTCCAGGGACGCGGTATTGCCATGGGTATCGGAAACAACCATGAGGCAGGGGTATTTCATGAGAAAGCGAACTGCCCCCTTTCGTTGGCCAGAGTCGTTGCCGGTCCGTGGCCGGGATAGACCCTGGTTTTTTCATCCAGGGTGAAAAGTTTTTTAAGGCTTTGTACCATGTCGTTCCAGTTTCCGCCGGGAAGGTCGGTTCTGCCTATGCCGTCCCGGAAAAGCACATCCCCGCCAAAGATAAGCCCCTGCTTTTCATCATAAAAGCCTATGCTTCCCGGACTGTGGCCCGGAAGCCCCATGACCGTAAAGGGCCCTGCTCTGTCCCCGTCTTCAAGGAGCAGCGCCGGTTCGGGAAGCCCCTGGCGGAGTATGTTCGCGTAAAGCCCCATGGGGCCGGGAATTTCAGAATCGGGAATACCCATAAAATCAAAATCAACCTTGTGGGCCCTGTAGGCGTCGGGACCTATTTTCGCGGCGTCGGAACGGTGCATGGCGATGACCGGTTTTCCGCCATAATGGGCGGCCAAAGGCCCCAGTGCCCCGATGTGGTCAAAATGGCCGTGGGTAAGGAGTATGTACGCCGGGTAGAAGCCCAGGCTTTCGAGCCGCGCGATTATGGCCTCCGCGTCAGCGCCGGGATCAATGACCGCGCAGGGCCGGTCATGGGAAGCCGGTACATCCGGGGCAAGGCCCGGGTCTTCGAGGGGATAGATCCAGCAGTTTGTTGAAAGGGCGCCGACGACAACATTTTCAACCATCAGACGCTTCCGTAGTTTCACCGTCTGAGGCGCTTTCGTCTTCGCCCCGGTTGCGGGCATAGTTTACCGTGAGGGTTCTGCCCCGGAATGTTTTGCCGTGAAGGGCGTCGATAATGCTGTCCGCCGCCGTATTCCGTACCTGCACAAAGGAATAGTTGTCAAGAATGCGTATCGTTCCCACATCGTCCCTTGACGCTCCGGCCCCGGTGATAAGGGAAAGAATTTCACGAGGATAGACACGGCGGTTTCTGCCTATGCTGATAAAAAGCCGTGCCGATTCTTCTTCGGGGAGGGAGACGCGGCCTTCGTCGTTTTTGCCTTGATCTTTGCCCTTTTGAAACAAGGCGCCGGGAGACCGGGCCGAAGAAGCGCCTGAGCTCCGGGAAGCCCTGAATTTGCCGCCCCGCGCAGCTTCGGACTGCATAAGGAGATATGCCGCCACATAGCTGCGGTTAAAAAAAGAAGTCCCCTTGCGGAATGCCGAGCGGTAGGCGTTGAGAAGTCCAACATCGGCTTCAGTGTGAATCTTTTCGACAAGGTCCTTGATGTACGCGGTCAATTTTTCTTTATCAATACGGGAAACCATAATCATACCTTTTCATGAGAAATGCGTCGTTAGTATTCATCATGACACATGGGGGGAAAAAACTCAATACTGACGCAGTAATGCTCAGTTTACCGGCGATGCCAGGTGGTGAGGATGGGGGTGAAGTTTTCCCGCCTGAGGACGGTGGAGAAAGGGTCTGAGGCGGCGGGGAGTTCAAGGAGGACTTCGGGATTTTTGCCGGGGTCCAAAAGTTCAAGAAAACGGCTGAGGAGTTTTTTGCCCAGTCCGAGGCCCCTGTATTCGGGATTGACTTCCAGAAGTTCTATACGGACAAGGCCGTCTTCCTGGACAGCGGAAATCTGGGCGGCAAAAGCGCCGCCTGAACTTTCCGCGGCAAGATGGAAGGTCCCCGGAAAGCGCGCGGGAAAGGGAAAGGTTTTTCCGGGAAGAATACGCTCCCCCACACAAAGCAGGTGCAGCTTTTCCGCCTCCGCGCGGTCGTCTTCGGTCAGCGGGCGGAAACGAAAATCCTCAAGTACAAGATCATCCGGTTCCTCAGGCTCAGCGCCCAGGCTGTCCATGCCCCACGCTTCCCTCAGGGCGTCATACCACAGGGCTATGACGCCGCGCATTTCTTTTTCCTTGTGGGCGTACCAGAGTTTTTCAGCCTCGGGATGGGAAGAAAGGACATTCTTGAAGGCCCTGAAAACGCCCCTGCTCTGACTCAGCGCGGCCTTTAATTCCCCGCCTATCAGGGGATTTTTGAAAAACGCGGTAAACTGTTCCATGAGGCGGTACCCGTCGGAAGAATCCCATTCAGGGAGGTCAATGTAGCGCTTTGTTCCGTCGCTGTCCTTTTCGTTCAGGCGTTCCGCTTCTTCCTCCGGTATTACCATGCCCTGCCGGGTATCCACAAAAAAAATTCCCTGCTGGTCTTCCATAGAGAAAAGGATATGGTCTTTCAGGGCCGGAGAAAGTTCAAAACGCATATTGTTATGATAGGCAACTTTTTACTACAATGACAAGTATGACAGAAGCACTCTACAACAGAATACTCCCCCTTACAGGCGTATACAATGTACGGGAATTCGGCGGCTATCCGGCATCGGGAGGCCGCAGGGTAAAACCGGGTCTTGTATACCGTTCAGGGGACCTTGACAGCCTCACGTCTGAGGACAGAACCGTGATGGAAGGGCTGGGGCTTAAAACCATTATTGATTTCCGTTCCGGGGAAGAAAGGGAGCGGTCGCCGGACCCTGATTTGGCTTCGCTTGTTAACCGTGTTTGGCTTCCGATTAACGCCGGCAACATGACAGGCATAGACAAACGGAAAGGCCCGCAAAGTTACAGGGACATCATGCTGGACCTGTACCGCGCCCTGGTCCGGGACCTTATACCCGAATACCGCCGTTTTTTTGCCGCTGTCTCCGATCCGCTTTCCCCGCCGCTGCTTTTTCACTGTTCGGCGGGCAAAGACCGTACCGGCGTCGCGGCGGCGCTCTTTTTGAGCGCTCTCGGCGTTGACCGGGAAACGATTTACAGCGATTATGAACTTTCGGTCCCGCTCTTAAAAGAACGATTCAGGCCCCTTCTGGAGGCGCGCCCCGAGTTTGCCGATATAGTGGCGGTCAAGCGCGAATATCTTGAAGCCTCATTCAAAACAATAGATGGGGAATTCGGCGGCATGGACAGCTATCTCGCGGAACGTCTCAAGGCGGACAGCGCCGCGTTGCGGGCCCTTTATACGGCCTGATCCCAGCCGAGGCTTTTTTCCACCGCCCTGTGCCACGCGGCAATGAGAGCGTCCCGTTTTTCGGCTTCCATGCCGGGGGTAAAACTGGCGCCGCGCTGCCAGAGGGCCCGTATTTCGTTCAGGTCCTTCCAGAAGCCTGACGCGAGACCCGCGAGGCAGGCCGCTCCCAGGGCCGTGGTTTCCCGTACCACAGGCCGCGTGATGGTTCCGTTCATGATGTCGGCCTGAAACTGCATGAGAAAGGCGTCGCGGCTTGCCCCGCCGTCAACCTTTAATTCCCTGATCGTGAGGCCCAGGTCCTTTTCCATGGCCCTGATAAGGTCAAGGCTCTGATAGGCTATGGATTCCTCGGCGGCCCTGATGATGTGGTTCCGCCTGGTGCCCCTGGTGATGCCCACGATGCAGCCCCTGGCGTACATATCCCAGTAGGGAGAACCGAGGCCGGTAAAGGCCGGTACCAGGTAGACGCCCCCTGAGTCGGGAACCTTTTGGGCAAGGTATTCGGCGTCGGCGCTGTCGGTAAAAAAACGCATCTCGTCCCTGAGCCACTGCATCACCGCGCCGGCCACAAAGACCGAACCTTCAAGGGCATAGCTGACCCGGCCTTCTCCGGCGCCGGCGGCGATAGTGGTAATAAGGCCGTTCCTGCTTTCGCAGGCTTCGTTCCCGGTGTTCATGAGGAGGAAACAGCCTGTCCCGTAGGTGTTTTTCGCCTCGCCCTTCTCAAAGCAGCACTGGCCGAAAAGCGCCGCCTGCTGGTCCCCGGCATCGCCTGAGACGGGGATTTCGGTTCCCTGAATATTGATGTACCCGTATACAGCGCTTGAAGGCTTTACCGCCGGAAGGCAGGAACGGGGTATGTCGAGGGCGGCAAGCAGCTTTTCGTCCCAGTCAAGTTTATGTATGTCGAAGATCATGGTACGGCTGGCATTGGTATAGTCGGTAACATGAACAGCGCCGTTGGTAAGTTTCCATATCAGCCAGGTATCAACGGTTCCGAAGAGAATATCCCCCTTCTTTGCCTTTTCCCTGGCCCCTTCAACATGATCCAGTATCCATTTGATTTTGGTTCCCGAAAAATACGCGTCGGGGACCAGGCCGGTAGTCTTTTTTATATAATCACCAAGACCCTGTTCGACAAGGGAATCCACGATGCCTGAGGTACGCCGGCACTGCCATACAATGGCGTTATACACAGGCCGCCCGGTGTTCCTGTCCCAGAGTATGGTCGTTTCCCTCTGGTTGGTGATACCCACGGCGGCAATGTCCCCCGGAGCGATGTTGTATTTGGTGATGAGTTCCATCATCACCGCGTATTGGGAAGAATAAATGTCCATGGGATCATGCTCTACCCAGCCTTCCTTCGGATATATCTGGGTGAATTCCTTCTGCTCTATACCGATAATTTTTTGGCCGTGGTCAAAAAGTATTGCCCGTGAACTTGTGGTCCCCTGGTCCAGGGCCAGAATATATTTTTTCATGCAAGCCTCCTTCGAAGAATTTAAGTGGAAGTATTGCGCAATTTTTCAAAAGGAACTACACTATTTTCATGCTTTTGGCCATGGCCGTCCAGAGCCTTCCATCCTCGCCCAGGCGGAGTTTTGCGAAGCAAAACTCCAAGGTAATTCCGCCCTGCGGAATTACCGGCTCACGGCTCACATTATACTGTAGACAAAGCATAGCGTGTCAACTATCCGCGTTGCCTCATCAAAAATGTTACCGAAAAGCACCCATGCCTCATATTGAAAATGTTACCCAAATTATTATGAGGACGCTGCATGGAGGGCGTCCCAATGGGGTTAACTATGAAAGAAAAACAGGCGGTAACCAGGGAATATACAACCCGGTATCAGGTGGCACCGAAAAAAGTGAAGTCGG
>JAISCK010000035.1 GCA_031265635.1 Spirochaetaceae bacterium | reverse complement strand
AACCAGGGAGGCAGCCATGAATGTTGATGTTAAAGCGGTACATTTTAATCTCAGAGAGGACGGCAGGGAATACCTTGACCGCAAGATAGCCCGCATTCATAACGCGGAAAACATGATTGTGGATTTTCTTGTAACCCTCACCAAAGAAAAGGAATTTTCCGCCGAGGCGACTGTTAATTTCCGCTGGGGCGTATCAATACATTGCAAGGAAAGTGATTTTGAACTGAATCCGGCCATTGACAAGCTGATGGACAAGCTCGAAATAAAAATCAACAAAGAAAAAGGGAAGGTCAAGGAAAGGCACTAGACTTGTTCGATAACGCTACTGAGCTCCGGGGAAAGCATCTGTACCCGGAGCGCTATTGCATAAAACACGCGGGTACAGCTAGAATGGGCTATGGGATTAAACAGGTTTCTCTCCGCAGGCCGCTCTCCGGCCCTTCGCGGCGGCAGGCTCGACAAGGCCGCCCGTATCGCGGTCAGCGATGTACTCAAAGTCAAAAAGGGCGAACAGCTTCTTATTGTAAGCAATCCTGAAAGCGATGTATCAGCCATTGCCCAGGCACTGTATGACGCCGCCGCCGGAGCGCTCGCGCGGCCTGTCCTCGTGTACCAGGGCGAAAAGACCCAGATGGATTTTGCCGACGATGCGGTGATTGCCGCCTTTGGGGCAAAGCCCCAGGTATTCGCTTCGCTCAGCGCGCAGAAGCTGGGCAAGGACAGGAACGGCATCGCCTCTCCGTATACGGAAGGCGGCCAAAGCTGGGACCATATTTTTCATTACCAGCTTTACGGAACCGGGACGTGCAGGGCCTTCTGGTCTCCCGGCGCAACGGTAGAGTCCTTTGTGCGGACCGTGCCCATAGATTATACGCTCCTCAGGGCCCGCTGCGCGGCTCTTAAAAAAGTCCTGGACAAGGCGCTCAGTATTCATATCACGGCGCCCGGCGGCACCGATGTGCGCTTCGGCCTTGCGGGACGGGAAACCAAACTGGACGACGGCGATTTTTCCCGTCCGGGACAGGGCGGCAATCTCCCCGCCGGCGAGGCTTTTATCAGCCCGGAGAACGGAACCGCCTGCGGGACCATTGTGTTTGACGGTTCCATAAGCCTCCATGACCGGGATATACTGATCAAGAACCCCATACACTGTACCCTTAAAGACGGGTTTATTACCGGCGTTTCAGGCGGCGCCGACGCGAAAGAACTCCTTAAAACCATTACCCTTGCTGAACGCAACGCCCGTAGTTATGAAGCGCAGGGAAAGTTCCCCCCCGGCGCCGGGGAGCGCAACGCGAAAAACGCCCGGAACATAGGGGAAATAGGCATAGGTCTCAATCCCCGCGCCCGCGTAACCGGCCACATGCTTGAGGACGAAAAAGCCTTTGAAACCTGCCACTTCGCGGTGGGCCATAATTACGACGGCGACGCCCCGGCCCTGATTCACCTTGACGGCCTGGTACACAGGCCGACCATTACCGCGGTCCTGGGAAACGGAAAAAAAATTCTTATAGAAGAAAAGGGAAAGCTGAGTCCCCGCTTCGCCTAAAACTCCGCCTCTCCCCCAAATCCGGCAGTCCCCGGCGGACGATTCCCCGCGCGCGGCGGAAGATTCTCTGCGCGCGGCGGAAGATTCTCTGCGCGCGGCGGACGATTCTCTGCGCGCGGCGGACGGTTTTCCGCGCGCGGCGGGTGGTTTGGAGAGGGTCCGGGGGTCTTTCAAACTTGTTCATTTTGGGTAAAAAACACCGCTAAAAAGAAGCGCCCGGCCGCAGCTGCCTCTGCTACAGCGTGTTTGGGGTGCAAATTTTCTGTTTCGCGGTGTTTAATTAGGAGAACGGTTGTTCGGAGCCGGTGAAGGAGCGCATGGAAGTTTCTATCGATGTCAAAGAGTATTACGAGAAGTATTTCCCCATGGTTCTCAGGCGCTGCAGGTGTATTTTAATCAGCGAGGAGGATGCCCTGGACGCGGCTCAGGATGTGTTCATAAAACTCATGCGCAGGCGGGGTAGTCTCAAGGGGGAATATCCTTCCAGCCTTTTATACACTATGGCGACCAATACGGCCCTTAACACGCTCCGCTGGAAACGGAACCGCCGGGAGGCGCTTCACGAAGACGGGGAGGCTTTTCCCGGCCATATTGACAGAGCCTATGAACATATCGACGCGAAGCTGCTTGTGGAGGATTTGCTCAACGCCGAATCCGAGACCACCCGGATTATTTGTTTTATGTACCACTGGGACACAATGACCCTTGAAGAAATCGGGATGACGCTGGGCATGTCGGTTTCCGGGGTGCGGAAGCGCCTGGCGAGTTTCCAAAAACGGGCCCGTAAAAGGGCGGAAAGAGAGGCTTATAATGACTGAATCGCCTTATCAATCAGAACGTATTTCGCAGTTGCTCCTGGAGCGGTACAACCTTGGCGAGCTGGACGCGGAAGAAAAGCGGCAGGTGGAAGCCCTGCTGCGCGATGACGGGGAGACAGCGGCGCGGCTTAGGCTGCTGAGAGACCAGGACAGGGAAATCAGGGCGGCCTATCCTCCTGAAAAGGCGTTCCCCGCTTCCCTCTCCCGCGCTCCCGGACGCCGCGCCCGTCTTGCTTCCCGCGCCTTTCCGGTACGGCCGGCGGCGCTCTCGCTTGCGGCCTGTGCCGCTGCCGCGCTGTTTTTTTTCCTGGCCCTGTTCCACGGGCAGCCGGCGGAGCGGAATGGCATCGCTCTTACGGACCGCGTAAAAGGCGGGACGGAGCTGCGGGTATACCTTAAACCCGGCGAAACCCCTCTTGGCGATACTGCCGTCCTTCACGCGGGCAATACGGTACAGCTTGCCTATACTTCCGGGAAGAGCCGTTACGGGGTGATCTTTTCGATAGACGGCCGCAAGGTTGTTACGCTTCATTTTCCCTACCGTTCGGGCGGCAGTACCGCCCTGGTTCAGGGAAAGCGTACCGCCCTGGAAGAAGCGTATACCCTGGACGACGCGCCGTACTGCGAAATATTTTTCTTTGTCTCAAGCGGCAGCCCTGTTGATGTAGCGTCCGTTTTGCATAACGCGGAGATTCTCGCCGGAGATCCGGGAACGGCCCTGGAACGGGGGACAGCCCTTTTTTCAGAATATGAGATAGAAACTGTATATGTAGGAAAGGAGTAAGTATGAAACGCGCAAGCGCCGCCGTGGTGTTTTTTTGTTTTTTGGGCATTGCCTCAGGTTTTGCGGATTTTGAAGGGGCCACCAGGCGCTTCGGCATTTTTATAGGAGCGAATAACGGCGGCCGCAGCCGGGCCACGCTCCGCTACGCGGTATCTGACGCCAGGGCCATGGCCCGGGTTTTTGCCCAGATGGGAGGCATCAGGCTTGAGGATTTGGCGCTTCTTGTTGAACCGTCCATCAGGGATATTGAACAGCAGCTTTCCCTGACCCGCGAGAGCATAGCCGGGGCGCGGGAAAGCCATAAAAGGATAGAGCTGGTCTTTTATTATTCCGGCCATTCCGATGAAGAGGGCCTCTTGCTCAACAGGGAGCGTTTATCCTACCTGGATCTCAGGGCCAGAATAACGGACCTTCCTTCGGATATGCGCATCGTGATCCTTGATTCCTGCGCCTCAGGCGCTTTTACCAGGGCAAAAGGCGGAACAAAAACAGTTCCCTTTCTCATTGACGATTCAATTTCCGCCGAAGGGTATGCCTTCCTGACTTCCAGTTCGGCGACCGAGGCTTCCCAGGAATCGGATAGTATCGGCGGTTCTTATTTTACCCACAGCCTGCTCGCGGGCCTCCGAGGCGGGGCCGACTCGGTAGGCGACGGAAGGGTAACGCTTAACGAGGTCTACCGTTTCGCCTATACCGAAACCCTGGCGAAAACAGAAACCTCGCTGTACGGAGCCCAGCATCCCAGCTACGATATGCAGATTTCAGGTTCAGGGGACGTGGTTCTTACCGATATAAAGGAAACTTCGGCGGGGCTGGTTTTTGAAGCCGAAGTAACGGGGCGCATCACCATACGGGACGGTTCTGATTTTCTCGTGGCCGAGTTTACCAAGGTGCAGAACCGGCCTCTTGAGATCGGCCTTGAGAGCGGGCCCTACCGTATTCTTTTACAGCGCGGCGACAGCTTTTACCGAGCTGAAACGATTCTGTCTGAAAACCGCCGGGCCCGCCTGGTCCTTGCCGACTTTTCCCCGGTGGGTCTGTCTCCCGCCGCGGCGAGAGGCGATGTTCCTGCCGGCGCTGAAACCGCCGCCGGAGAGAACACTTCTGGTAATCCGGTAAAATTGCAGCTCATTCCTGACGCGTGGCGCGGAAAAAAAGTACCCGAAACCACAAACCATGTACTCCTGTCCCTGACTGCCGCCGACGGCTGGCATCTCAGCGGCGTGGGACTGGCCCCCCTGGGCGTGAGCAGCTACGGTTCCCTTACGGGCCTGCAGATGGCCGGCACCTATGCCAGTACCGCAGGGGATATGACAGGCGTCCAGTATACAGGATCCTTTAACTTTGCCGGCGGTAATGTACGGGGCATTCAGGCTTCAGGAATGTTCAATGTGGCAAACGGGTATATGCGGGGCATTCAGGCTGCGGGGATTTTCAATGCGGCAAACGGCTCCGCTGCCGGCCTCCAGGCCGCGGGGATTTTCAACATAGTTTCAGACGCCGTGGGGGTGGAGGCAGCCGGGGCCTTTACTATGGTCCGGGGTACGATGACAGGCTTTCAGGCGGCGGGCCTTTTCAACTGGAGTTCCGGCGCGATGCGGGGTTTGCAGACCGCCCTGGTGAATTACAGCGGCCCGGACAGCGCCGGAGCGCAAATAGGACTGGTAAATATTTCCCGGGGCGCGAATGTTTTTCCTTTGGGAATCGTCAATATAATCAAGGACGGCATTCTGAATCCCCAGGTCTGGATAGACAGCATGGGCTATATGAACGCGGGGTTAAAAAGCGGCTCCAAACATTTTTATACCACCCTGAGCGTCGGTGTTGAAGAGCTTTATATAGGCAGCTTTACCGTGGCGCCGGGCGGCGATCATGACATAAATACCATGGCGCTGCGGGCCGGTATTGGCTTTGAGCTGCCCCTGGGTCCCGCTTTCCTTGATATTGAAGCTGTCTGCGGCACCATCAACGAAGTACACAGCGCCAATAGCAATGACGACGCAAGTACACTCTTGATCCAGGGCCGCCTTGTGGCGGGCCTTAAGGCCTTTAAGCATCTTGGAATCTTTGCCGGCGTGTCCTATGATTACCTCAAACCCTTTAGCAGTGCCGCGCCGGTTCCTGAAGGCGGCTATGATATGGGCTACGGCGGCAGGTGGAACACTAACCGCGTAGGTTTCTTCGCCGGGGTACAGTTTTGAGTGATGCATATGGATTTTACCCTTGAAGAACTGGCCATGAACGCATGGCCTTCTATACAGACCAGTTTCTATGACGGCTGGATTATCAGAATGGCCAACGGGTATACCAAGCGGGCCAATTCCATCAATCCCCTATATCCTTCAAAATTAAAAATGAACGAAAAAATAACCCACTGCGAGAAAATTTTCAGGGCGCATAAACTTCCGGTAATCTATAAACTTGTTGACTGCGCGGAACACAGGACGCTCGATAAACAACTTGAGCGCCTGGGCTATGAAAAGATAGACAGTACCTCGGTACAGGTCTGCGCCAGCCTTAAACCCCTGGGCGGAAAAATCACGGGCATTAAAATCAGCGAAGACTTTACCGAAAGCTGGATACAGGCTCTTTTGAACTGCAACAAAATACGGCAAAGCCAGGTTGAAACCATACTGCTCATGCTGAACAACATCCTCGCAAAAAAGATTGTGGTGTACAAGAAAGAAGAGGGTTCGATAATCGGCTGCGGCTATGGGGTGATTGAAAAAAATTTTGTGGGAATATTTGACATAATAGTCAAGGAAGCTATGCGCGGCAGGGGATATGGTGAAGAAATAGTCCGCTCATTGCTGGCCTCGGCAAAAAACGCCGGAGCGGGCAAGGCGTATTTGCAGGTTGTGGATACCAATGCTGTTGCTAAAAATCTCTACAAAAAACTCGGGTTCAGGGAGAAATACCAGTACTGGTACCGGAAGAAAGCATAACGCTTGCGCAGGTCACCCTCAGGTCTTCCGTTTCCTGCCGCCGAACATTCCCGCTATGGCGAGGGCCTGTTTATCGCGGCTAACGGCAAGGAGCGGTATGCCTATGGCCGCGAAGATCAGGGACGCCGCGAGAAAGGGGAGGCCGCAGGAAACAAGGCGGCCCCTTCCGGCAAAGACGGCATTGAGGCGGGGGGAGAGCAGGCAGACAGGGAGGCCCGCAACGCAGGAGAAGAGAACCAGTTTCGCGGCGTAAAGCAGCGCCGATGAAAGCGCCCTGCCCACGGCGATGTTGGGGTTTTTTGAAAGGAAGCCGAGAAGCAGCGCGGCGTTTACCACGCTGGCCGCGGTGAGGGCCAGGGCAATGCCCGATCCCGCGAAGGGGCCGGCCAGAAACAGGGCGAGACCTATGTTTACCGCAAACGAAAGAAGCCCCGCGATGGTAGGCGATACGGAGTCGCCCTGGGCATAAAAGGCCGGGGCGAGTATGCGGTTGAGGGCGATAAAGAACAGGCCGGGAATGTGGAACCTGAAAGCCCTGAGCGTGAGGGCCACCGATGTTTCGCCGAAGTTCCGCGTCTGAAAGAGCAGGCGGATGAGGTTTTCACCCTGAATGAGGAACAGGAAGGTGAAGGGAACCGTGAGGAGGGCGATAATATTCATGGCTGAAATAAGCCTTTCGTTGTAGAGCGCCCACTGTCCGGTCTTGGCATCTTCGGTCAGGCCGGGAAGCAGCACCGTTCCCAGAGACACGGCGAATATCCCAAGAAAAAGTTCCTGAAGCCTCAGCGAATATTGCAGGCCCGACACTACCCCGTCACCAGACCTGGTTGCCAGGATGGTGGAGACAAGATCATTAAGCTGGTAGGCCGCCATGCCGACAATAGTCGGCCCGATGAGACGCAGCACCTTTCGCGTTCCCGGATTGGCAATGGCCCTTTTAAGGCCGGTAACGGCAAAGCGGAACCCCTGTTTCAGCACAAAGGGAAACTGAATGGCCGCTTCCAAAAACCCGCCTATAAAGATGCCCACAGCCATGGCCCGCGCGGGATTCGCCATAAAAGGACTCAGTGCGTAGGAACAGAATATAGTAACCAGATTGAGCAGAATGGGCGCCAGAGCCGGCGGAGTAAAGATGTAGACCGTATTGAGGATGCCCTGAAACATGGCCGCCAGGGAAATAAAGGCAAGAAACGGAAACATGATGCGGGTAAGGAGCAGGGTCTCATCATAGTTTGTTATCTTGAACAGCCGTACTATCCAGGGCGCGGCAAGGATTCCCAGGGCAACCGCCAGGCTGACAAAAAAACAGAGGAAGGTAAAAATACAGGAAAGAAAATCCCTGATCTTTGCCCTGTCCCCCTCAAGAAGATATTCCTTGAAGGTAGGAATAAAGGCCACCGCGATGGACCCTTCGGCAAAAAGCCTGCGCAGCAGATTGGGGATTAAAAAAGCCACGGAAAAAGCATCGGACAGGGGGCTGGTCCCCAGGAGCGCCGCTTTGGTCATCTCCCTGAGCAGGCCCAATACACGGGATACCAGGGTAAAGAGGGAAAGGAGGGAACCCCGGCGTATGAGGACCTGGGAGCTTCCGGTCCCGGAGGCTGCGCCGGAGGATTCGGCGTTACTCTGTCCCCGTTCATTAGCAGTCATAGTATGCTTTATCATCCGGTGAGGCGGGCCGCGTTTCTTGTCCTGGCGTGAAACCGGCCGCCAGCAGCAGTTCCTGTTCCAGTACGTCAGGGTCAACGCTCCGTTCCCTGGCGGCAAGACCGGGAAGCCGGCCTATCATGGACTTTATATGGGCTTTGAGTTCACTGTTTTCCGCTTCTACAGATTGAATTTGATTCTCTATATCCCGGCAGGCCGCCGCCGCCTTGTCCTCTAACTCCGCCGCGCCGCTGTTCCGGGCGAGCTCGACACGGTTTGTCCATTTTTCTTGTTCGGTTTTTAGCGCGAGAATCTTTTTTTCGTGCAGCTTTTGGGTTGTAATAAAACCGAGGATAT
>JAISCK010000249.1 GCA_031265635.1 Spirochaetaceae bacterium | reverse complement strand
TCTTCGGGGAGACATTCGGACAAGTATTTTCAGTGCGCCAGGCTTCTCCAGTATCCTGACCGGGCCGCCCTGGCCCTGGCCCCTCTTGTAGCGCGCATAAAAGAGGATATGGAAAAGGGAAATCTGGCGCTTGACGCTGTTGTGGGACCTGCCATGGGGGGCATTGTCGTCGCCTATGAACTGGGCCGCCAGTTGGGGCTGCCCGCGTTTTTTACCGAAAGGGACAATACGGGCGTCATGACCGTGCGCCGGGGTTTTCTTGTCCGGCCCGGAGAGCGCATCCTCATAGCCGAGGACGTGGTTACTACAGGAAAATCTTCGGGAGAAAGCGCCTCTGTCCTTGAATCCATGGGGGCCCGGATTGCCGCCCTTGCCTGTGTGGTTGACCGGCGGGCGGAAGGGGTTCCCGTGTCCTGGCCGTTCTACGCGGCCTGCAGGGTAGACGCGGGTAATTGGGAAGCCGGTTCCTGTGAGCTTTGCAAACAGGGCATTCCGGCAGTTAAACCGGGTTCCAGAAAAATATAACGCGGGACCGTTAGACGCCAGAAGAACCCGCAGCGGCCCTGATCGCGTCCCGCATCTCAACGGCGGCGGCCCGGGCCGCCTGGGCTGCAAAGGCGTTTCCGGCGTTTTCTGGCGGAATGCCGCCGGCGGCCCTGGTCCAGGCTTTGAGTATGGAGCGCGACGCGTTGACTACCCCGCCGTTGCCTTCCCTGAGAAAGAGGGCGGCGTCCCGGGCGGCTCCTCCCTGGGCGCCGTAACCGGGGATGAGGAAAAAAAGGTTCCTGTACCGCTCGCGTATGGCTGCGGCCTCAGCACATTCCGCCTCTGTTTTCGCTTCCGCGCCGATGACCGCGCCGAATGCGCCGTAGCCTGAGTCCCCGGAGTATTTTTCCACCAGAGCGGAGAGCTTTTCCCCTACGGCGTCATAGAGCCGGCGCGGCGCGGCGGCCTCTTCCTTCAATTCAAGATATTCAAAATCCTTCATGCCTTTATTGCTGGTCCTCATGAGTACGAATGCCCCCTTGCCTTTTTTTTCGGCATACGAAAGCCAGGGTTCTATTGAATCCATGCCCATATACGGCGAGAGGGTTACAAAATCGGCTTCGAAATCGCCTTCAAAATGGGCTTTGGCGTATTGCAGGGCGGTATCGGCAATGTCGCCACGCTTGATGTCGGCGATGACCAGGGCGCCCCTGTCCCGGATATAGCCCAGGGTTTTGGCATAGGTTTCAAGGCCGGCAAGCCCAAGGGCTTCGTAATAGGCGATCTGCACCTTGTAACAGGCCGCCGTATCCAGCGTGGCGTCGATGAGCGCCCGGTTAAAGGCCAGCGCCGCAACGGCATCGGAAGAAGCCTTCTTTCTCTCCGAGGGGGGAATATACCCAGGGGCCGTGTCCAGCCCTACGCATACATGGCCCCTGTCCCTGACCGCCTCAAACAACACATCAATATTGAACATCCTTTCCTCCAGGCTTTATCTATTTGAAATCACCGGCCAGGCATAACTCATCACAGTATTCGCAACGGTAGGTCCCCTTGTCCGCGTCTTCAAGGGCGAACAGGTGGGGTATGTATTTTTCGGTAAAGGTAACGCAGCGGGGATTTTTGCACCGCAGTATGTTCTCCACCCTTTCCGGGAGCCTGAGTTTTATTTTTCTGGTTATCGTTTCGTTCTCGATAATATTGACGGTGATATTGGGATCGATGAGGCCGAGTATGGCAAGGTCAATGGTGATGGTATTGTCAATCTTGATGATGTCCTTTTTCCCCATGCGCATGGAACTGGCGTTGACCACAAAGGCGACGGTACACGGCGTCTTGTCAAGGCCGAGCCAGTTGAAAATCCGTATACCCTGGCCCGCCTTAATGTGATCAATGACGATGCCGTTTTTTATCTGGGCTATATTCAGCATAACGACTCCTGTATGGGCTGGCGCACAGCGTCCAGCACCGAAGCGATAAGGGCCATGCGTATATACATACCGTACTTCATCTGTTTGAAGTAAGCTGCCCTGGGATCGCTGTCAATTTCTACCGCTATCTCATTCACCCTGGGAAGGGGATGAAGTATGATCATGTTTTTTTTGGCGGGCTTCATTTTTTCGGTATCAAGGATGTAGCTGTCCTTGAGGCGTATATAGTCTTCTTCATTAAAGAACCGTTCCCGCTGAACCCTGGTCATGTAGAGTACGTCAAGGCTGTCCATGACTTCCTCAAGGCTTGTTACTTCTGAAAAGCGTATATGCTTTTTTTTGAATTCGCCCCTGGTGAGATAATCGGGCATGGTAAGTTCAGGCGGGGAAATAAAGACCATGTTGATTCCCGGATAGCGGGCGAGGGTTTTTGCCAAGGAATGAACGGTCCTGCCGAATTTAAGGTCCCCGCAAAAACCTACGGTAAGGCCGCCGAGGGCATCCTGGAGTCCCGCCCCGGCCCTGCCCCGCAGCCGCTTGATGGTGAGAAGGTCCGTCAGCGTCTGGGTGGGGTGGTGGTGGCCGCCGTCGCCCGCGTTGATAACCGGAAGGCATGAGTACCGGGACGCGAGGAGGGCCGCGCCCTCTTTGGGGTTCCGCATGGCGATAATATCGGCATAGCAGGAAACGGTTCTGATGGTGTCGGCGAGGCTCTCGCCCTTGGACGCCGACGACGAAGCCGGCTCGGCAAAGCCCAGGCAGCTTCCTCCCAGCCTGAGCATGGCGGCCTCAAAGGACAGGCGGGTTCTGGTGCTTGGTTCAAAAAAAAGGGTGGCAAGAACCCTGCCCCTGCATGAAGTCCTGAGATAACCCTGGTCATCCTCAATGCGCTCGGCCAGGGCGAACAGGGTATCCAGTTCTTC
>JAISCK010000228.1 GCA_031265635.1 Spirochaetaceae bacterium | reverse complement strand
AAGGCTTCTTCCGATGCCGCCGCGGCGCTGGCCTTTAACCGGGCGCTCATCGACGCCACGCTGGATACGGCGGCCTGTTACAAGGTGCAGATCGCCTATTACGAAGCCCTTGGACTTGCCGGCCTTGAAACCTATGCCAAAACCCTGGGTTATATCCGGAACAGGGGCGCCCTGGTCATCGCCGACATCAAGCGTGGCGACATTGCCGATACCGCCCTGCAATACGCCAAAGCCCATTTTGAAGGCGATTTCGAAGCTGATTTTGTAACCCTCTCGCCGTATATGGGCATGGATTCAATAGAACCCTGGCTTTCGTATGCCGAAAAAAATGGCAAGGGGGCATTCGTACTCATGAGGACCAGCAACAAGGGCATGAAGGATTTTGAATATCTTGAATTGAAGGAAGAGGCCGCCCCGCCCCGCCGGCTCTATGACGCCGTAGGGGAAAAGCTCTCCGCTCTGGCGGAAAAATACTCCGGGGACTCTGGCTACGGCGCATTCGGCGCGGTAACCGGCGCGGAAGCGAAAACAGAGGCGGAACGTGCTGAGGCCGCCGCCATACGCGAGCGGTACGGGAATCTTTTTTTCCTCATCCCCGGTTACGGCGCCCAGGGAGGGGCCGCGCAGGACGCCGCCCTCTGTCTGAGGGAAGGCAACGGCGGGGTAGTCAACGCGTCGCGCTCCATACTCACAGCCTGGACCAGGGCCGCCGGCGGCATTCCGCCAGAAAACGCCGGCAACGCCTTTGCAGCCCAGGCGGCCCGGGCCGCCGCCGTTGAGATGCGGGACGCGATCAGGGCCGCTGCGGGTTCTTCTGGCGTCTAACGGTCCCCCGTTATATTTTTCTGGAACCCGGTTTAACTGCCGGAATGCCCTGTTTGCAAAGCTCACAGGAATCTGCTTCCCAATTACCCGCGTCTACCCTGCAGGCCGCGTAGAAAGGCCAGGACACGGGAACCCCTTCCGCCCGCCGGTCAACCACACAGGCAAGGGCGGCAATCCGGCCCCCCATGGATTCAAGGACAAAGGCGCTTTCGCCCGAAGATTTTCCTGTGGTAACCACGTCCTCGGCTATGAGGATGCGTTCTCCGGGCCGGACAAGAAAACCCCGGCGCACGGTCATGACGCCCGTATTGTCCCTTTCGGTAAAAAAGGCGGGCAGCCCCAACTGGCGGCCCAGTTCATAGGCGACAACAATACCCCCCATGGCAGGTCCCACAACAGCGTCAAGCGCCAGATTTCCCTTTTCCATATCCTCTTTTATGCGCGCTACAAGAGGAGCCAGGGCCAGGGCGGCCCGGTCAGGATACTGGAGAAGCCTGGCGCACTGAAAATACTTGTCCGAATGTCTCCCCGAAGAAAGGAGGAAGTGCCCTTCAAGCATGGCGCCGGATTCTTTTAACAAGGCGATAACATCATTCATAGATTGAAGCATATAACAGGAAGGAAGCGGGAAGCAAGGGACGCGGTACAGCGCCCTAAAGCCTTACTCTGCCCCGGAAACTGCGAGACAGGGTAAGCCGGTCGGTGTATTCCAGATCGCCGCCCACAGGCAGTCCCGACGCGAGGCGGCTTATAACGACGCTTGAATCTTTAAGGACCTTCTGCAAATACAGGGCGGTGGTATCACCTTCTACCGTGGGATTCAGGGCAAGGATTATTTCGGCAATGCCTTCTCCGCGTATACGGCTTACAAGGCTGCCTATGGAAAGTTTGTCGGGGCTTATCCCTTCGAGGGGCGCGATGAGGCCGCCCAGCACATGAAAACGGCCGTGAAATTCCCTTGATTCCTCAATGACCCGTACATCCTGGGCTTTTTCCACCACGCACAAGAGGGCCCTGTCCCTACCCGGATCAGTGCATATAGGGCAGGGATCTTCTTCGGTAAAACCACCGCATACCGAACAATGTTTTATCCTCTGGTGAAGACCCGCGATCTGAGAAGCCAGCATGCGCGCATAGCCCGGATCGGCGTCGAGAATATGGTAAGCCATACGGCCCGCGCTCTTTCTGCCTATGCCGGGGAGTTTGCTGAAGAGTACAATAAGCTGGTCCAGGGCGTTAAGTCCGTTGTTCATAGGCTGGGGATACCGCCGGCCAGCGCGCCCATTTCGCGGGAAAGCGCTTCCCTGATCTTTTCCGCCGCGCCGGCATGGGCGGCCTTGACAAGATCCTGGAGCAGGGAAATATCAAGCGGCTCAAGGGCTTCCCCGGCAATGCGTATGCCGGTCATTTCAAATTTGCCGTTGAGATCTATCTCCACCATGCCGCCGCCTGACGAACCGGTAACAACAAGGGCGGCGAGTTTTTCCTGTATGGAACCCATCTGTTCCTGAATCATCCGGGCGTTTTTGAGAATGTCAAAAGGATTTATGTCCATAATTTCACCTAATATTCCTTTACTATAGTCCCCCGGAACATCTGCCGTACCAGTTCCAGGGGCGATCCCTGTGTATCCGCCGGGGCCGGGCTCTCCGGGGCGCGGGGCATGGCCGTGCCTGTTCTGGCGGCCACCATTTTCTTGAATTCAGCGGAAAAAAATCCGGGAGCGGACAGGTCAAACCCTTCTCCGGCGGCGTCATACGCGCCCCGTTCTTCACCGCCCCTTTCACCTTGGGAAAAAATTTCCTTTTTTTTTACGTCCCCGGCTGCCGGGTCCCGGCCTGAACCCGATTGGGCGGCAGTTCCCGGCGACGCCGCCTTGCCGGAAAGTATGATGTTCCGCAGCGAACCGACAGCCGAGGCAAGCTCCGCGGGGCTTACCCATTTATCGAGCCAGCAAAGTTTGGAAACCGCTGTTTCAAGTTCATAACGGGGGGAAAGGGAATACCGTATATCG
>JAISCK010000226.1 GCA_031265635.1 Spirochaetaceae bacterium | reverse complement strand
CAACACTCCCCCTTATAATTTTATTTTTCATAATGAACGCTCCTTTAACATTACAGTTTTCCGGTCCCCAAGAACCGATGGGAATAAGGATAGCATGGAAACGCGAATATGGCAAGTTTATAATTTTTTTAGCACATTATTATTCTTAAACTTTTTCGACTTATTTGACTTTGCGGTTAAAAATTCTTCCGGTCCCTGCTTGAGGGGTAGGGCGAGACCTTGGCTCGCCCGTAGGGGGGCCGGGCGACAGCGGCGGCTTTTTGCCAACGGCGGTACGGAAACAGGCCCCCCTTCATGTCTTGTACGTTGGCTACTCCATCACCTTGTCCAGGCCTTCCCTGCGTAAGGCGTCAAGTTCGTTTCTGATCTGGGCTTTGACCCTGTTGGGGGGATAGGGCAGGTTTGAAAAGTAACGCAGGAGGCGTATGCCGTCCGCCGAGAGCGGCGGTCCTGAGAAGCGGCAGAGCGCGGCGATGGATGAGGTGGCGGATATCAAAAGCTGGGGGTCGGTATTCTGGTTGTTTGGCGACAGGAGAAAGTTATACGACACGAAGGTCCGCCCTGTGGGGTCCACGCCTATGGCGCCTATGGCTTCCGCGCAGGCTGCCCTGACCGCGGGCTCGTTGTCCTTGTCAAAGATATTCCACAAAAAGGGAACGGTTTCGCGGGAGCCTATCTGCCCCAGCAGGTATATGAGCCTGACGCGCTGCGGCGGCTTGACCTGGGGCCGCACCTGGGAATAATGGGGGTCGTTCAGGAAGAATCCTATCATCTCCATGAGGTAGGCTACATAATCAGGCTCCGCTTCCCCCAACTGGCCGCTTTTGATTGCCCTGTCTATCTGCGCGTACATCAAATCCTGCTGGGTGTCGTCGTACCGGAAACTGTCGCTTGCCCAGGGGGAAGGCGGCGGGTTCCCCATGCCGTAGCTTCCTTCGGGATCGGGGCCGTAATACCGTGAACGCGCTATGGTCCGGGGTTTGCCGTCAAGTTTATAGAGCCTGAGTACATTGTCCCTTCCGCAGGCATAGAGGAGCCCTTCGTCGCTTAATGAGGGAACGCCCGCCGCTGTCTCGGCGCATTTAAGGATGAAGCGTCTGCGCCCGTTAGGGGTAAACCCTGACGCGCCCTTGGTCGAGATGGTGTAGATTCCCCTTTCGTCAAAGGTCATGGATACCTGGCCGGGGCTGAGGTTCCCCTGGCCTTTTTCCGCGCTTGTTTCGTGGCTGTTCCCGGTCCAGAGCGCCCTGCCTGAGTCGTCAAAGAAAATCACCCTGCCGTCCCTGACGGTTACGGCAAAGCGGTCGTCCCTGCTCGCCGCCGCTACCGGGGCGGCCGGAAGGGAAGGAAAACGCGCTTTGGCAAGTTTTTCCCCTTTCCGCGCATAGTCGTTAAACGTTATTTTTTCGGCTTCGCCCGAAGGGTAGAGCAGTACATAGCTGTGCTGCCCGGCGGCGCTCATGTTTTTGAGCGGTACAATCATGGCCGGAACCCTGTCAAGGCTGATCCGTTCCAGGGCGCTGAACTGGCTGACGCGGACAAAGTCCCTGTTCTGTAAAACCACGGCGACGCTTCCGGCGTGATCAAGCACCAGCGGCGCGGAGGGTTCGCCGCCAAGGTCGACGCTCCACAGGGGATGCCCCGCGGCGGTACGGCACACAAGCTGGGACCCTACGGAAATAAAGACCCTGCCGTCCCAGCCTACCAGGGGCGGGAACGCGATGGCCCTTCCCAGTTCCAGCCGCCACAGTTCCCTGCCCACGCGGTTCACCGCCATAAAGACCCCCGCGGCGTTGCACACATAGCTGCTGCCTTCAACAGAACGGGCCACAAAGGGCATTACCCTGTCGTGGGGATCAAAGTCCCAGAGGGCGGTTCCGGTTCTGAAGTAGGATTTGATGCTCCCGCCCTGGCACGCGAGAACAGCCGATTCAGCCTGCAGGAAAGGCGATCCCAGCGCCACATCCTCAAGGTTCTTTTCCCAGAGGGGGGCGGCGCTTACCGGGACCGGGACAGGGTCTTCCCCCGCGGCTCCCTGGATTTCCGGGAAAGGGGCGCTTGGGGTCTGTATTTTGGTAAAGCGGGTAAAGGCTACGGTACTGGAAGGGTAAACCCCCTGGCCGTCGTAATTGCGCCCGCAGGAAAGGCCGGCGCTGAGTATCTCAAAGGCGCTCTTGTCCTCGTTAAAAAGCAGGCGTATGCCGCTCTGCTCCAGGGACGTATAGCCCGGCAGGGTTTCCTCAAGGCGCAGGGACAGTCTGAGGGTGGCGTCAACCGGGCTTTGCCGGGTAGCGCCCTGGGCGTCGCGTATGGTCAGGGTACGCCTGACATAACCCGCGTAACCGTAACTTCCGCCCCCGTACCCTTCATATTTAAGGGCGTTGTTCTGCTTGTGTTCCCAGGTGTCGTAGTTCTCGACCCGGACCGTGCGGTCGGACCTGAACTCTATGACGCAGCTCAGGGGCCCGTCCGCCATGGTAATCGTGGACTGCCATTTCCCCAAAAGATAATTGGGGTAGGGGACATTTTCAACAAGCTGGGTACAAAAGGACAGAATCGAAACCGCACCGAGATTCGCCCCCTGTTCCCGTGATTCGTTAAGGACAGTGCCTGTTCTTTTTTCGGTGGTTCTGGCGGTCAAGGCAAGGTTGCCGTTGTTCAGCCGGCTTATCCTGCCCTGGACCACGTATTCGGCGTTTTGCGCCGCGTCTCCCTCAAGGATGGTCAGGGTGCCCCAGGAACTGAGTTCGGCGGCCACCATCCGGGCAGCGGACGCCGAATCGCCGGGATCAATACCCGCCGCTGCCTCAAAGGGCAAAATACCGACAGTGGACAGCCTCTGGCCAAAGGCGCAGAGCGCCGCGCAGAGGAAAACCGGAACCAATAGTACTTTTTTCATACATAAACCCCGTAACAAAATAGACTTTACGAAACAGCCGTCTCCAGGGCCACTTCCATCATTCTGGTAAAGGTAGTCTGCCGCTCTTCGGCGCTCGTTACCCCGTGGGTAATGAGGCTGTCCGAAATAGTAAGCAGCGCCAGAGCCTCCCGGCGGTACTTGGCCGCCAGTGTATACAGTTCGGCGCTCTCCATTTCCAGGGCAAGGCAGCCGAATTTTGCCCAGAGCTTCCATTCATCCGGGTCTTCGGTATAAAACATATCCGATGATACCACGGAACCTACCCTGGGCTTCCATCCCCTCTTTTCGGCGGCCTCATACGCCTTTTTCACCAGATTGAAGGACGCCGTAGGCGCGAAATGCCGCCCGCCGAAACGGATGGCGTTGGCCCCGGAATCGGTACAGGCCGACATGGCTATCACCAGTTCCCTGAGCTCAAGCCCCTCCTGTATGGAACCGGCGGTCCCTATGCGTATGGCCCGCTTCACATCGTAATCCCTGAATAACTCATTCACATAGATGGAAATCGAAGGAATTCCCATGCCCGTTCCCTGAACAGAGACCCTTTTACCCTGGTATGTCCCGGTAAAACCGGACATATTCCGTATTGAAGTATATTGAACAGGGTCTTCAAGGAAATTTTCCGCGATAAACTGGGCCCTAAGGGGGTCCCCGGGCAGCAAAACCGCCCCGGCTATCTCCCCCTTTTTTGCCGCGATATGAACCGACATACTAAACCTCCATACTACCTACAGTATACGCCAGTTTTGAGAAAGGGAACAGAACTTCTCCGGCTCTGTTAAAAATCAGCGAAAATGCGCCCCCCTTCGTTCAGTAGAAATGAGCCATTTAATAATCTGCGGAAAATAGCAAACAAAGCATTTAAAGGACATAAAATGCTCTGAAGTTATGAAATAGTAATAAAAAAGTAGAAAAAAAGGCATATAGAAGGAATATGAGAAAAAACTGGCAAAGTAGCATTTCTACTGAACGGAAATAGGGCTCATTTC
>JAISCK010000134.1 GCA_031265635.1 Spirochaetaceae bacterium | reverse complement strand
AAAGCCCGCCAGAGCGCCGGTGAGTTCCACAAGGGCGTCATTAAGGCCAAGCACTATGGAACCGGCGTATTGAAGCATTTCCTCGTCAAGCATGGCAAGAAGCGCCTTTTCGTGTTCAGCCTCCTCCCTGCTGAAAGCCCGCACTTCGGGGAAATCATCGACAAGGGTCATATAGTGCCTTGACGCCGTACCTTCAATCTTTTCCATACGTTTGAGCGTAAAGGTGAGTCCCAGAACGCGGGCCATAATCACCCGCATACAGATCTTCAGGACCGAAGCCTTTACCTTGACCCCGGTTCTCTCTTCCCAGAAAAGCGCGTGAACTTTTTCCGCCTCGGCGACCGAGCGGAGTACACCGGCGTTGTGGGCATCCTTGCAGAGCCCGGAGAGCTTTGAGTACACATGATATTCGGTTATCTCATTCCGCTGAAGAAGCAGCGCGGCCTTCAATACCTTTGCGTCGCTTATTTCCATATAATTCAAGTATAGGCTTCTATGCTCCGGGAATCAAGCGCATCGCGCGTTTATGCCCGGAACAAGCGCCGGGATACCAAAACAGTATTAGCTTACATATCCCCGAAAATCACGTAGAGCCGGTCAAAATTTTTCTCCAGTACGGTAAAGTCACCGGGATGTATGATTTGCCGCAGCTCTGTTCCGCGCTCCGCCAGTATCTCTTGCAGGTCGTAATATTTTTTTTCCAGCGACAGAAGCAAAAAACCCATCATACACACCCAGAAGGCGTCAGTTTCCACGCCATAGCGGGTAAAAATTTTCTCACCCTCAGGCGGCAGCCTGGTGTTCCTGAGGGCCAGAAAGGAAGCGCGGTACTCCGCGAAGTTGGGAGGAGTATCCTCAAGACAAGCGGCAAGGGCGGTGACAAAACGAGTGAGGGCGGCGGCCATGTCCCCTTCTTCCTCGTTAAGTTCGCTCATCGCGTTGTTGACAGCGTCCCAGTTGCTGATAAAATTTTCCACCCAGGTGTCGCTTAACACCGCCCGGGGTGCTTCCTGGGCCGAAAGAGAGTACGCTGAAAAAACCAAGAGTACGGCCAGAACTTTCTTCATTATAACCCCTTTAATGAGACACTATCAGCCTTAAAAATTCCCGAAAATCACGCGGAGACGGTCAAAATTTTTCTCCAGTACGGTAAAGTCATCGGGATGTATGATTCGCCGCAGCTCCGCCATGTTTCCCCGCGGACCGTAATCTCTTTCCAGCGACAGAAGCATAAAGCCCATCATACACACCCAGAAGACATCAGGTTCCATGCTGTAGCGGGTAAAAATTTTTTCACTCTCAGGCGGCAGCCTGGTATTCCTGAGGGCCAAAAAGGAAGCGCGGTACTCCGTGAAGTCGGGAGGAGTATCCTCAAGACTATCCTCAAGACAGCCGGCAAGGGCCGCGGCAAAGCGCATGAGGGCGGCGGTCATGTCGTCGCTCTCTTCGTTAAGATCGCTCATCCCGCTGTTGATGGCTTCCCAGTTGTTGAAAAAATTCTCCATCCAGGTGTCGCTTAACACCGCCCGGGGCGCTTCCTGGGCCGAAAGGGAAAATCCGGCAAGCGCCAGAAGCAAAACCAAACATACGTTTTTCTTCATCATTAAAAACCTCCGCTGATGTAAAGATGCCGGTCCTAGAGCAGGGCCTCCAAATCAAATTCGCAGGCAGTACAGGGAACGGTAATGCCCCAGTTTTCGAGTACTTCCGGATGTATCTCGCCGAAGACGCCGATGTCCCTGCCCCGGTATACAATGGCCGCTGCCCTGCCGGGGATAAAACGCGCATCGTCCGATTCCTGTACGGTGTACTCACAGGAGATATAATAAAACAAAGTTTGAAGCTGTCCCGCGACGGTGTTAAAGCTGGCGTCCCGGTCGGCGTGGAGAAAGCCGGCGTATTGTCTTGTGCTGGTTCCGTAATTTTCAGCCTGGTCCCGGTAAGCTATTTTACCCACCTCAAAGATGCGGTGGGGATAAACCGCATGGCCTGAGGCAGCTTCGCTGGCCATAAGGGAAGCAAGCACGCTGTCCCGGACATACTCGTAATTTTCGGTCATGGGATTGGCAATCCGTATGATTCTGCCGCCGCTACCCCGCATCTTTTCGACTAAATCCCTGCGGGAACCGAGATAATTGTAGATCATCTCCTGATAGCCGAGCCCCACAAGTATCTCCTTGACCCTGCGGCTGAAATACGTTACCGGCGTAAGCCTCCCTATGGTAAAATCCCTGGGCCGCGCGCTCTTAAAGCTGGAAAGCCCCCTGCCTATCATCACATCCTCGGCCACGTCGGCGGCATGGAGAAAGTCGTTCCGGTATTCGGGAGGATAGGCCCTGATTCCCTCAACATCGCGGGGCGTCCCGTCCTCAGCCGCGTCAGCGCCGCGCTCAACATCGCGGGCCGTTTCGGCCCTTACGCCCATGCGCGCGAGGGCGGCAAGACATTCACCGGCGCCGAGTGTTTCGCCGAGGAATTTTTCTACCCTTTCAAGAGAACAGAACACAGGCTCCTGAAAATAATAGGGGGTAACGCACTGCTTTCCTAGGGGCGTGTCATATTCGTAATCAAGCGCGACGCTTTCAATAGTAAAGCCGTTATCCGCCAGATCACAGGCCACTATCGAAGCGGCCAGAGTAACCGACGCCTGATCGGTCCCGGTAAGCTCCACAAAAAGATCGCTGTCCCCCACCTGAACCGCCCCCAGGTCCGCCGAGTTAATGATGGGCGGATACGAAAGCACCGCCCCTTCCGCGTCGGTAAGGAGGGGATGAAGGGGCTCATGTTCCTGAATAAAGGCGTATTCCTTTCCCTTGGGATGCTGGGCGAGTATTTCCCGCAGTGTCAGGGGAGTTTCCCACTGGAGGGGAACAAAGGACACGCTGCCGGGATCAACCCCTTTGTAGATAATCGGCCACTTGATAACGGAACTGCGGTAGAGTCCCATGGAAACGGTACGCCGCTTGCGTCCGAAATTCCAGGCGAGTTTTTCCTGGGTCTGTATCATGTCCCTGAGCAGGGGATCGGTAATGGCCCTGCCTGACGCCACAAAACCGGCGAGGTAGGGCCTCACCCCCTGGACGGATTTTTCGACCCGCACCCTGTAGCGGGTGTTTTGGAGCCTGCCCGGCGCGGAAAAGAAGGGATACTCAGGCCGTCCGTTGCCGTTATAGACACGGAGCTGCCTGGCGCAGCCGGCGGTCCCCCAGAGGTCGGGCCTGTTGGTATCGTTCAGTTCGATTTTAAGGGTACGCTCATCAGCGGGAAGATTCCTGTCGGCGTCTTCGTCCAGTTCGGCCTTGGCGCAGGTCAGCGCCTCCTCAAGAGCCTCCCTGCCATCCCGGCAGCGGCCCTTTCCCGCAGGATCGGCAAGAGCGTAAAACACAGCTTCGTTGACTTCAATCTTGGGCATGATAAGCATAGTACGGCATAAAGCGGCCAAATTCAATCACCCGCGGATACCGGGCTGTACGCGGCGCGTATGCCAATGCGGCGCGTATGTATGCGCTTGCGACAGGCCCCGATACATGGTATACTGTCCATCCGCGTATCCTGACGGAGCGCAGCAGCCGGCGTGGTGGAATGGTAGACACGGCAGACTCAAAATCTGCTGTCCGCGAGGATGTAAGAGTTCAAGTCTCTTCGCCGGTAGTAAGCAGAGTCTCCTTATTGATTCGTTGCGAGGGGTCCATACCCCGACCGCTTGCCTCCCCCGCGTAGCGGGTTCCTGGGTTGGTTGATATTTTTTCTTTTCTTTGGCATGGTAGAGTTATGTTTAAGTGTTCG
>JAISCK010000070.1 GCA_031265635.1 Spirochaetaceae bacterium | reverse complement strand
AGGCTGGAAGGCGGCCTGGCTTATTACCTTGCCACAATTCCGGTAATCTACTCAGATTCCTTCTATGAACAGCAGAGCGCCTGGATGGACAAACGGAAAAAAACCCTGGTTCCCTATTTTGGAAATCCCCAGGTCAAGGAACGGCTTATACGGCTTACCAACAGTTCGGAAAATTTTAATGTTATTGACAAACTTGGCGTTCTTGATATGCCCGTATTGGTAGTCAGCGCGGAAAATGATTATCTTATCCCGTTGCGAGAACAGAAAACCATGGTCCAAAATATCAAGCATGTCTCCCATGTACTCCTGCCCGGCTGCGGCCACGCTTCAATGTATGAGCAGCCCCTCTTGTTCAGCGCCTTGACACTTGGTTTTATCAATACCCCCCGGACAGATTTTACGATATAGTACACTTTACGCACCTTCGCTTTCTTTGCTATAGTTATTGGGGAGATGTATATGAAACAGCATATAACCATAGTGATCTTCCTGCTTTGCCTGGCCGGCGGACTTGCCGCCCAGTCATTGCGGGGAGAAACAGTGTACGTTACCGTTAAGACTGCCGCGCTTAAAAATTCAACCGGCTTTTTTGCCCGGGTCAACGGAACGTTAAAATACGGCGATGCCTGTACCGTGCTTCAGGAACGGGGCAGATGGGTGGAGATCCGGTCAAACGCGAACCGCTCCCTGCAGGGCTGGATTGCCTCGGCCAATGTCAGTACCAGACGGGTAGTCTCGTCTTCTACCTCCGCTTCGGCTTCGGCTGATGAGCTTGCCCTGGCCGGAAAAAGTTTTTCGGAAGAGGTGGAGCGCTCCTACCGGACGGAGGAGCATCTTGACTACGACAGCATAGACAGGATGGAACAGCCTGTGGTCAGCACCAATGAACTGCGCGATTTTATTGTTGAAGGCCATCTTGAGGGAGTTGAATGATGAAAAAAATCCTTGCCAAAAGACGCGTCCTCTGCGTTCTCCCTGTCATCGCCATCTTTGCCGCATCCTGTTCTTCGTTTTCTATTGATCCGGCCAGGGCCCTTTCCGGGGCCATCGAAAGCGGAAAAGCCTGGAGCCGGGCGGGAGAGGAGTTTACTCCCGAGCAGGAATATTATTTGGGCAGGGCCGTGGGGGCCAATATACTCAGTTTCTATAAGGTCTATACCGCCAATCCCGCCCTGACCGGTTATGTAAACCGGATATGCCAGACCATCGCCATCAACTCGCCGTTGCCGGATATCTACAACGGTTATCATGTAGCTATCCTTGACAGTGACGAAATCAACGGCTTTGCCACTTCGGGCGGACATATCTTTTTAACCAGGGGACTTATTGCCTGCGCCGAATCCGAAGACGCCCTTGCCGCGGTTATTGCCCATGAAATTGCCCACATACAGCTCCAGCACAGCCTTGAGGCCATCAAGAAGGGCAGAAAAACCCAGGCCATCCTGACCACCGCGGGTTCCATAGCCGGGGCGATTGACAATGACAATATCGCCGCCCTTACCGACGCATTCGGCGAGTCCATCCAGTCGGCTATTTCAACCATGGTCAATTCAGGCTATGCGCGGGACCAGGAATTCGACGCCGACAAAACAGCCCTCGGTCTCATGGCGGAAGCGGGCTACGATCCCGCGGCGCTTATCGAGATGCTTACGGTACTCAAGACAAACCAGGGCGGGCAGCCCAACAGGGGTTTCGCCAAAACCCATCCCAGTCCCCAGGACCGTATCAACAGCGCGGCAAACGCCGTTCCTTCCTATACGGTGAACGACACCCGTTCTTTCCGGGGAACCAGGTTCAGGCAGTCCATCCGGGGATAACGCATTAGAAAACAGGCTGTCATGACAAACAAAGCTGTTCCAAAAAAAATCGGCCGCTTTACGGCGGCCCTGCTCGTCGGGTTTTCCGTCTTTGTTTTGGCGGGCCTTCTCTACATAACCGGGGCGTTTGATTTCGCCGAATATAAAGCCTATGATTTCCGCGTCCGTTTCTTTGCGGAAAAAAGCCGCCCCTCGGACAACATCGCGCTGATACTGCTCAACCAGGCAAGCCTGGACTGGGCCAAAGAGGAACGGCGCTGGTCCTGGCCCTGGCCCAGGGCGGCCTACGCGGAAATAACCGACTTTCTTAACCTTGGGGGAGCGGCCTCCCTGTCTTTCGACATTATCTTTTCCGAACCATCGGTATACGGCGGCGAAGACGACGCGGAATTTATCAGGGCGTCAGAACAGTACGGCAAGGTAGGGCAAACGGTCTTCTTTAATTCCTCGACAGGGGTTCAACAGGAATGGCCTGGCGATCTTGATACGCCCCTTTTTGCTGTTGCCGGATATGATGAACTGCCCCGGACACTGCATATAGAAAGCCGCATCCCGGACGCCGGTACGGCCGGCATGGTACTGCCCATACCCGGACTCAGAAACGCCGCCGGGGCTCTCGGCAATATTACCGGCATAGCCGATTCGGACGATGTGTTCAGGCGGCTTTCCCCCTTCATTCTTTTTGAAGGAAAAGCCGTTCCGGGGCTTTCTCCGGCAGCGCTCATGCTTGGCGGAAGCGGCACGGATATTGCGTATAACAAGAAAAAACAAGCCTTTTCCTGGGGAGACTATGTAATCCCCGTTGATAAAGACGGCAGAGCCCTGCTCCGTTTCCGGGGCAGTCTTAACCGCTACAGCCCCTACAGCGCCGCGGAAGTACTCCAGAGCGCCGAGGCCTACAAGCAGGGCGGCGAAGCGCTGCTTTTGCCCGAAGATTTCGCCGGACGGCATGTATTTGTCGGGCTCTACGCTCCGGGTCTCTTTGATATATGCACTACTCCCATTGAGTCTGCCTATCCGGGGATGGGCATGCACGTTACCATGCTGGACAATATGCTCCAGGGAGATTTCATACGTAAGAGTTCTACCGGCCTTGATTTTTTCATCCTTTTTACTGTTATTATGCTCGTCGCCTTTATGTCCCTCGCGTCAAACCGCATACCCCTCCCCGCGACTGTGGCGGCAAGCGCCGCCCTCCTGGTCGCCGAAGCCGCCGCCTGCTTTGTGTCCTATGAATTCCTCGGCCTGTGGATACCCATGGCCGCTCCTCTTTCGGGAGGACTCCTGGCCTTCCTTGCCGGAACCCTGTACAACTACGCCACCGAGGGCAAACAGAAGCGCTTCATCAAATCGGCATTCAGCCAGTACCTTTCGCCCGCTGTCATTGAGCAGATCATCGCCGATCCTTCCCAGCTCAAACTGGGCGGCGAAAAACGGGAAATGACCGCCATCTTTACCGATGTGCGGAGTTTTTCTACCATTTCGGAGGCCCTGGGCGATCCGGCAAAACTCGTCGAGCTTCTCAATCATTACCTCACCAGGATGAGCGACATCATCCTTGCCAACCAGGGAACCATCGACAAATACGAAGGCGACGCCATCATCGCCTTCTTCGGGGCGCCCATCCATATGAAAAACCACGCCATGCTTGCCTGCCGCTCGGCGGTTCAAATGAAGAAGGCTGAGAAGACCATCAACAGGGAAGCTATGGACCTGGGCCTCATAAACAGCGCTGTCATGGAAGCTCTTTTCCGCAAAGGGGTTATCACCGATATAAACGATCCCAGCCCCATCTTTACCCGCCTGGG
>JAISCK010000052.1 GCA_031265635.1 Spirochaetaceae bacterium | reverse complement strand
CAGATGCCGGGCCAAAAACAGTTTTTTCTTTTTTCATGTTTTTCTCCTCAACGCGCATCCGCGCGGATTGTTTTGGATGCCGTGTTTATCAGCCAGAACAGCAGAAAACCGGCAATGTTGACAAGGACAACACTCGCGCCGGCGGGCATCGCGTACAGATACGAGATGACTATACCGGCAAAAAAACAGACTATCGAAACGCAGACCGCCGAGATGCTTACGCTCCTGAATTTTTTGAATATACGCATTGACGTGAGGGCGGGAAAAATAAGCAGCGCCGAAATAAGTACGGCCCCCATCATGCGCATGCCAAGGACAATGGTGATTGCCGTCAGGAAGGCGATGAGCATATTGTAAACGCCGGTTTTTACCCCTGTCGCGCCGGCAAAGGCTTCGTCAAACGTTATGGCGAATAATTTATGGTAAAAAAGAACAAAGAGAATCAGCACGGTTATTGACAGTCCTATGCTTAAATACACATCGCTTTTGCTCATTGCCAGAATGCTGCCAAAGAGATAATTGCATACATCGGTATTCATGCCGGTTGTCAGCGATATGACGATTACCCCCAGAGCCAGGGAACTTGTCGAGATAAGCGCGATGGCCGCGTCTCCCCGTATAAGGCTTTTTTCGCCCAGGCGGAGCAGCAGGAACGCCGCGGCTATGACAATGGGGATGGAAACCGTAAGGGGCGCGGCGTTAAAGGCCGTTGCCAGGGCAAGGGCCCCGAAACCCACATGGGAAAGGCCGTCGCCTATCATGGAATAGCGCTTTAAGACCAGGCTGACGCCGAGCAGGGCGGAGCAGACCGAAACAAGCGCGCCGACTATAAAGGCCCTGACAAGAAACGAATAGGAAAACATTTCCGCCAGCGTGAAAACTATATCCTTCAATGGATTCCTCCGTTTTTGGTTTCGCGGCGGGCGCTGTATTCAGCGGCGCTGCCGAAGAAATAGCCGCCGTCTTCCAGGCGCAGCACATGACCGGCATATTTTTCCGCGGCCTGTAAGTCATGAGTTACCGTGATGATGGTCGTTCCCGTTTCTTCATTTAGTTTTGAAAGCAGCCTGTAAAGCTCAACGGTAACTTCCGCGTCAAGGCCCGAATCCGGCTCGTCAAGCACAAGCAGGGTAGTACGCTCCCTGTCCCCTGACACTCCCAGGGCCGAGAGGGCGCGGGCTATGAGTACGCGCCGCTGCTGGCCGCCTGAAAGTTCCCTGAAACAGCGGTTTGAAAGGTCTGCTATTTCAAGACGCCGCATGTTTTCCCTCGCGGCGGCTTTTTCCTTTCGGGAATAGAACGGGCGCAGCCCCATGCCGCCGGTCATTCCCGAAAGGACAATCTCCGCCACCCCGGCGGGAAAATCTTTTTTGGCCGCGCTCTGCTGGGAAAGATAGCCTGTAGCGCTTTTTTTTAGGTCATCAGAAAAAACAATACTGCCCTGTATGGGCCGTAAAAGCCGCAAAAGGCCCTTTACCAGCGTAGTCTTGCCTGATCCGTTCCCGCCTATGACGCAAAGATAATCGCCCTTGTGTATGGTAAACGAAAGGCCGCTGACAACACTGTGTCCGTCATAGCCAAAGGAAACATTCTGGCACGCGATAAGCATGAACTTCTCCTTGCGTATCCCGGTCATGAAGACAGGGAGATGAGCCACAGGAGAAAAAGCTGCGGCGACCAGGAGAGCAGTATGACAAAAACAAGTATACAATAACCGGCAGGGGAAGAAGCCCTCCGCCGTTTTCCGCCGGACGCCGCGCCTTGAGCGTCCGCTCCTTCGCCGCCTTGTCCGCCGGACGCCTTGTCGTCGCTTAATTCAACGAGGAGCGCATCAAGACTCCCCGCTATGTTTTTCCTGTCGATAGCCCCTTTTCTTTCGGTGATTTCCTCAAAGATGCGGAAGGAATCTCCGATGAGCCTCCCCAGGGACCAGGGCAGTCTCAGGTCCTGCCTGATGGTAACCCGGGAAAGCATGATGAGCCCTTCCAGCGTTACCGCCCTTTTGATTCCTTCCATAAGGGCGCCCTGGGTGATTCTAAAATTCCCTATTGAATAAAGTTCTCTGCCGTAGGGAATCAAAAGATTAAAGGCAACGATAAAAACGATAATCAACAGGGTAACAAGGGGATTGTTCCTTTTGCCGCAGGACCAGGCAAGAAACCAGAACAACAAAAACTGGACCACCCGGAAAAGGGGAACGGGATTAAAGAGCAGCGCCGGCATAATGATGAGTCCGGCTATGAATAAATCCCGGCTCGAAAAAAGCCTCTGATACCACCCGCGCCGCGCGACGCGGAACTTTTCCAGTACGCTCGATGCTGCCATTATCGTTCCCTTATCCTGCTCTTGTACCACACGGAACGGGCCGTAAAGTATTCGCAGAAAACGCCGAGGACTATGCCGGTAATCACCCCCGCCGCGAGAAAGGGCGGCGCGATGAAACGGGCGCTGGACCCAAAGATGAATACCCAGGCCAGGACTATCTGCGACAGGTTTGAAAGGAGAGCCCCTATGGTCCCCACACCGATAAAGCTGATCCGGCCGGGGCCAAGCAGACGGCGGATCAGGTACATAACCATGGCGGAAATCGCCGTCCCCGCCAGGGAAAAAAGAAAAATATAGGAAAAAAGCGTGCCGGTAACCAGGGCCTGGCCCAGGATTTTGATGCACACAAGGAGAATGAAACTCCGCAGGGGGAATATATCCAGGGCCAGCATCAGGGGAAGATTGGCGATGCCTATGCGCATAAAGGGCAGGGGCTTGGGAATCATGTATTCAATAGTAGAGAGAAAAAGGCAGAAAGCCCCCAAAACCGCAACTATGCGGCGCTGCCCGTCTGACCTCTCCTGTGTCTTTATCATGCCGTTACTCATCACCAGGTCCCCGCGTCAAAACCCTGACTGCTGCCGCTTCCTTCAACCATAAGGAACACCTCGTTGGGGAGGCATGCTACCCATTGCCCATCCGCGTTGATATGCCCCCCGGCGACGCATACCTGGTTATCGCAGGGGGAAGAAAGAACCCAGGCCTCGCCGCCGTGGACGCGCACAACCGTATCGCCCAGGGGACCCGGTACGCTGACCGTCTCGTCGGCATCGATGGGGAAAACCCAGCTTTGCGTAGGCCCCTGAATGAGCACCTGGGGTTTTGCGTCTTTTTTGCCCCTTCCGTATACCATGACGGCCGACCCGGCGGTCAGGGCCACGGCAAAGCCTATGGCAACAAAATCAAAACACCTCAAGGGAAATTTTCTTTTTTTCGTCATAAAGACTCCGTTCCTTTCCATCCGCAGGAGGCCGTTTCGCAGCCGGTGGGCCCGCAGCCCCCGCAGCCGCACCCGCCGCAGTTTCCCGCCCCGCAGCCTTCGGCCCCGCGCTCCCGGGGATGGCCGTGTTCCATTTCGGCGGGAAACGCTTCCCTGACCGACCGTATATGGATATCAAAAGCCAAATCCATACCCGCCATAGGGTGATTGGCGTCAAGGCGCGCCTCGTTTTCGTCCACCCCGGTAACAAGCACCGGACGGCTGCCGTCAGGGGTTTCGGCTTCAAAACGCATACCCTCCCGTACCGCGACAGATCCGGGAAAACGGTCAAGGGGAACAGCGATAACAAGGTTTTTGTCCCATTCGCCATAAGCCTTTGCCGCCGGAACAGTTACCGAAAAG
>JAISCK010000250.1 GCA_031265635.1 Spirochaetaceae bacterium | reverse complement strand
CAGATGGATAGAGTAACGGACTTCGAATCCGTAGGCCGCCCGTTCGAGCCGGGCCGGACGCAGAGCTGTCAAAAGCTTGACAAACCCCCTCGGATGGAGGAAGAAGCCCCGTAGACCGGCGGCCAGGCCGGGGGACAAGAACGGGGCGGGGGACGCCAAATCCCGCAAGAAACAGCTTGACAGAACCGGGTTTTGGCGCGATAGTGTAGGTATAGCGAAGTGGCGGGCGTGGCTTCCGCCGGGCGCAGGTCTCCTACGCTTCCCCGCCGGGACGGCCTCCGGCTGCTATAACTTTTTTTGCCCCCGATAAATCGGATATTCCGTTCATGGTTACAATCTTTTCAAACCCTTCCATGTCCAGGGCTTTTACGATTTTGTAAAACGTCCGGCTCCGCAGCGCTTTGTTGTGGGTACTGTTCATTACTTCATCAAAATACAGATATGTCGCCTCGTCCTCTCTTTTCGCGTAGGCGTTCATTATTGCCCCTTCCCGGGTAGTACCGATAATCGCCATATCCGGCGCTTTCACAATGGCAGGGATTAGGTCAAAATCCGTGTCCACTATGGCCAACGCTCCCTGGCCGTGGCGTTTTCTGACGTGGTTTTTAAAATAGTTTGTTATCTCATGGGTAAGGGCGGAAAAATCCAGCCCGATGGAGGCGGCGGCCTCTATGAGCCATTGTTCCGGCCTGCCTATTTCCGTTACGGCGAAGGGGTTCACGGTTATTTATACCAAAGCCCGGCTTCCCGGTAAAGGCGGCCGACTCTATCTCCCCTTGCCCGCTCAAAGGCCCAGTATGGCCCAACCATATGATTTTCCCGCAAGGGTTCTGCGCCTTTGCGCCCCGCGTCCGTATATTTTTGAAAAATCGCGAATTTTACCTATATCACTTGACTCTCTAATGTTTTCAGAGTATCTATTAGAAACTACTTTCTTTATAGTAAAAAGTTGGCATGGAGATGTGCTAATTCTTTGTAGTATAAGGACTTACGGGCCGCTAGCTCAGCTGGTAGAGCAGCAGACTCTTAATCTGCGGGTCGCAGGTTCGATCCCTGCGCGGCTCAAATTCCCAAGTCCTTGTAATATAAAGACTTAGAAAAAATGACAGTTACTGAAACCAGAATATACCTAATGAAACTTGCAGTGTAACCTTTATCGGTCGTTTTCCCTTCCCGCCTTCACCTCTTTTTATATGCGCGCGCCCTGGATCAGGTATGATAGATTGTTGAAAGCGATGTATACTTGGCAGTAGTGGGTCAACATAGCGGGCCCTATCTTTTTCAGAGAGGGCATAGTTCTTAAAAAAAGGGGAATGCCCCCTTGACAGACACCCGCCAACCTGTTTATATAGTCTTTAATATGCGGGAATAGCTCAGTGGTAGAGCGCGACCTTGCCAAGGTCGATGTCGCGGGTCCAACTCCCGTTTCCCGCTTTTGTTTTTTGTTAATTCCTTATCCCATAAGGAATTACGAGGTAGCCGTCCAGCAAAAGGAAGCTGTAACCAACCCACTTTTTCAAAATGGCACATGGCTGGCACATAAAACCCAGCCGGTTGGTTATGCGCCTTCCTTCATGCGGAGGGGCTTGATATCCAGGAACCCGCCCGTGTGGGGGAGGCTCTGCGGCGAAAAGGTTTATTTGATCGCTTGACCAAATTTGTTCCTTGCGCCAAATTATTGATATGAAGACAATGAAATCGCCCAAATTCTCATTTTTCCCGCAATCGTGTGGTCAAAGGTTCCACGGAACGCTTGGACCAGGGGGTGTCGTCTAAATACAGCATTATAGACGTGTTTTGTATTTGATAAGCGGCGGCCCTTGGGTTGCCGCTTTTTTTATGCGCATACCGGAAAAACGCTGAAAACCCCGATGACCTTGCGCTGGAAAAATGTAGAACCTGCGCGAAGCATTATTTCAACAATATGGACTTTTCCAAAGGACTTTTACATATTCACGATCATTCGGAAGATCCGGAAAAGAACTGCCGGGGAATACCTGTCGGGCCTCCAAAGAAGCGGAATGTATGGAAGTGTGATCGATTTGATGTTGGTCTTTAGATCCTCTTTGCCTTACAGATTTCCAACCGCGTAGAGGGGATACACGTCTATATCCTCATAGCGTCCAAAGTTTTCAAGGGAAGTCCGTACACCCCTTTCAAGACGCTTTTCTTTCATAAAGAGGCGGAGGCTTTGCATACTGCCCTGGGTTCCCGCTTTGACTTCGATGGGGATAATGCCGCCCCCCTTCTGAATAACAAAATCAACCTGGGCGTTGCCGCGGAGGGAACCGGAACCGGCGGACCTCTGCCAGCAGAACAGTTCCCGTGGCGTATAGCAGGAAGCGGCCTTGAGCAATTCCAGGCCGGTGAAAATTTCGGCCAGGGAACCGCGGTTAACGGCGGAAAAATCGGCGGCGGGCAGTAGTTCCGCACGGAGGCCAAGGGCCTGCAAAAAGAGACCCGTGTCACAGGGAATCATCCGGCGGTATTTCCGGTTCGCCTCCGCGCCCAGGGGAATTCCGTTGGCGCCGGTATGGGTAACCGGGTGAACTAGCCCCGCCATAATGAGAAGATCCAGCGCCTGTTTGACCGCCCCGGTTGAGGTTCCGGGGGCGGCCCGTTCATAGACAAACTTTCCATCGGTTTGACGCATGACCGCCTCAAAAACTTCGTTGAGAAGCAGGAGCGGCGTCCGCCTGCGGTACTTGGCAAAGTCCGCCTTAAGCGCGGTTATAAGATCGTTCAAAACAAGTTCACCCCCAAGCAGATCCCGTTTCCGCACATATTGGGAAACCGCCTCGGGCATTCCCCCGCAGATCAAAAAGATTTTCAGCCTGCCCAGCAACTGTTGATGAATGGGCCCGGCAAGGGGCTTTTCCGGCGAGGCCGCCTTAACCGCGTCGGCGAGGGCTTCCTCATCAAGGGCGGTCAAAAATTCATCGAACCCAAAGGGATACATAAAGAGGGACCGAATGCGGCCCACGCCGAAGGACGGGATCTCCTCAAGGGCGAATTCCAGAAGCGAACCGGCGGCGGCTACATGAAGCTCGGGATATGTTTCATAAAAGTAACGGATCTTTGCCAAAGCCGCCTGGCAGCTTTGAATCTCGTCAAGGAAAAGCAGGGTTTCACCGGGAATGATGGGCGTATGATAATAGAGCGCAAGCTGTTCGCAGATTTCTCGGGGGCTTAGGGAGGACTCAAAAAAACTTTTAACCTCTTTTTTTTCATCGAAGTTGATCTCGACAAAATGCTTAAACCGCTTCCCCAAGTGCCTGACGGCGGAGGACTTCCCGACCTGCCGGCAGCCACGCAGAAGCAGGGGCTTCCGGTCAGGCGGCTTTTCCCGGCTCCAGGCAAGGAGAATTGCATCGACCGTGCGTTTGAAGTACCGTTTTTCCATATT
>JAISCK010000247.1 GCA_031265635.1 Spirochaetaceae bacterium | reverse complement strand
TTGACTGTGGGCGATTCCTGGAATTCGGTTTCAGTTGCCTGTTTCTGGGATTCCAGGTAGCGGAGCACCTGCTGGGCGCCGAAACGGCTCATTTCCCAGCGCTTTTTAGCGTCCTCGCGATCCCTGATAATACTCCAGATGGACTCATCGTCAATATCCCTGTCGGTATCGAGAATGGCCCTGTCATAGATAACCTTTACATCCTTGATGTACCCGACAAAATCCCCGCCTTCCCTGGCGGCATCCCTCTGGATAAGGAAGCCGTTAAATTTGATGAAAGGCGTGGTAGTGGGATACAGGGGATAAATGCGGAGTTCCCTGTTACGCACCGCCTGGATGTACTGGGGATTGTCCCAGCGGAGTTCTCCCCAGCCGTCATAGTTAAGATAGCCGAGGAACATAACCTGTTCCCTGCCGGTTGAATCGAGAATACAGGCCGAAAGACCGTGGGGGAAATTAAGGCCATAGACGTTAACCGCTATGGATTTAATGGTTCCCACGTTCTTGACAACCCCGTACCCGTCTTCAAAGCGGGAAGGACCGGAAGTGGTTGAACCGCCTTCCGCCGGGCGGATATTGCCCTCGTCATCCACATCGGCCGCGGCTTCATACGCGGGAATCTCGAAGGGAGGCTTAATCCGGGCCCAGGAATTAAAGGGTTCAACAGGAAAGTGAATCCTCATACCCAGGACGGTTCCGTACATTTTGGAAGGAGCCTCCGCGGTGAAACTCCTTACCTGATTATCCACTGTACGGGAGGAAGAAGCGAGCACCACATCCCAGTTGGTAATCGCAAGCGAGGTCTTCATCACCGACCTTTGCTCGGTGGTGAAGCTGCCGCCGGCCACATTGGAGTAATCCATCATGGTCGCGCGGTTCTGAGTAGGCGCGTTATCCTGATTGGGGACGATGTCGGCTACAAGCTTGGAGAAGTCTATAAGAACGGCTTCATCAGCAAACAACGATCCCGCGATGAACAACGCGATGGCGACAAGAATGAACATCCGTTTCATTCACAGCTCCTTTCAATTTGCGCGTTTACGCTAATAAATCTCGATAATAGTTAAGTATACGAGATACATCCCTTTTGTCAACGGCTTTTATCTTTTTTTTCATCCTTCAGGGCCAAAACCCCCGAATTTGTCCGAAAAAGCCTCGTTTCCGGCGATAAAAAACCGTACATCCCTTACAAAGGGAAAATTCCGCAATATTCCCTCCTTCAAGGTTAATAAATTATGATATAAATCCGCTTTTTCCGCAAGGGGAGGAAGGGCCGCGAGAGCGGAAAAATTCGCGTAAACTACCCCGTCCCGGAACAAAAACGATTCCAGGACGGTTTCCGCCGTTAAAAGGGGGCTTAATTCCAGCGAAACCGGTCCAAGCACCGCCTCTTCCACATAGCGCCGTATGCCGAGTTCCCGCGAGCCGCTTCTGGCCAGCATGCGGTTTTCCACCACCGCTTCGTTCTCCCTGGTAGTGTAAAACACAAAGCTGCGCCTTGCCTTGCCGAAAAGGATAGCTTCAACAAGAACCAGGCTAAGAAGTAACCATAGGTATATGGAACGGCGTAAAACGGTCCTTTCTCCCGCTGCCGTAACGGCGGCGGCCAGACCTTTGAGAAAACCCTTCATTGTACCTGGGTAAACCCCCCTGAACGCTCAAACATGGCTATAAAATCCACAATTCCCTTATATAACGCATCGGACAGGTTCTTCAAGTAGGCGTCGCTTGACAACAGGGCGGCGTCTTCGGCATTGGTCACAAAACCCAGTTCAACCAGCACCGAAGGCATACGGGCGTTTCTCACCACAAACCATTCTTCGGCCTTGATACCCCGCGAGGGGTTGTCCGGCCCCACGGCTTCGGTGAGCCTGGCAAGGATATTCCTGGCCATTATGACGCTTTCCATCGTGTATTCTTCCTGCATGAGGTCGTTTTCTATAGAAAATACCGCCATATTGTCATACCGGGATTTATCAAGCACATCGCGTTTGTATTCGGGGCTCAGGTACCACACCTCATACCCCCTGGCGTTCCTGTTGAACGAGGCGTTGGCGTGGACCGAAATAAAGATCACCGCCTCGTTTTCCCTGAGGGGAACGGAATGGGCCAGGGCGACCCTTTCCTCCAGAGTGGGATAGGTATCGCCGTTTCTGGTCAGAAGCACCCGTTTGTCGGGATAGGCGGCGCTGAGTTCGCGGTGAAGTTCCAGGGCGGTTTTCAGGGTTATGTCCTTTTCCCGCAGCGTGAGCGTCTTTCCGTTTATGACGTGGTTTCCTATGGCCCCGGCGTCCCTGCCGCCGTGTCCGGGGTCCACGATAATCGCCGCTATGCGGAGCCTGTCCTGGTCCCCGGCGATAGCGGCGTCTATGGCGGATTTAAGGGAAGAAACAAAGGTTTCGGGAAAATTGAGCAGTCCCCCGTTTAGATAGGGAACGGGAAGGTCAAGCAGTTCCCTGCCGTCGAGAAGCACCGGGGCGGATTCGCCGGGGCTGCCGGAGCCAAAAACAGCGTAGTGTTCCCCGCTGAGCAGGACCCCCGAACAGAAAAAGGGGTCCCAGCGCATGGTAGCGTCCAGGCGTCTCAAGGTTTCTTCCTGGCTGAGGACAGCGGGGGTCCCGGCCTGGCCAAAGGCCGTCCCGCCTGAGACAATGAGAAAAAATATACTGAGCCACTTCAGCCCGCGGCTTCTCATAAACCTTATGTTCCCCCCGGCCGGCCTTCGCCCCTTTCCCCCAGGGTCAGGGCGGCGATATAGGCCGCGCCCTGATAGCCTCCCCGTACCAGTCCCGCCCAAAAACGGCGGCCGAGAACGCCCCCTTCTTTTATCGGCAGTTTCAGGCCCAAAATTTCGCGCACCATGTCCAGGGAAGCCCCGACGCTTCTTCCGGTATAGTCAACCAGATCTGACCCGGTGAATTCGGGGAAGGGGCAAATACAGGGCCCGGCGGGGCTTCCGGCAGCTGTGGCAGGAGGGACTTCGGCTACAGCAGCGGCGGCGGGGCTTCCGGCAGCGGTAGTGGAAGCCGTGGCCTGACCGGTTCCGCTTCGCTGTCCGGGACAGGGAAGGGCCAGGAGCGCCGAGCGGAGGGAAGGGCTGAGGGCAAAGGCGTCGGGGGGAAAGGAAGGGCGGCCTTCCTCAAAAAAAGATCCGAGAAAGGCTTCGGTTTCCGCGTTGGGGACTTCCAGTTCTATGCCTATGCTCCGGGCCGCTTCTTCCGCGGCAACAACAGCCTGTTCCCTTACCGGGGCCTGGGAGATGACATTTCCCGCCTTGCCTACATTGTTTTCGGGAAAACCTATGGGACTTCCCCTTTGGACCCTGATAAAGATATTTTTGACATAGCCCTTCTGTTCGGCTTCCCGTATTCCCCGTATGGCCTTTACCCTGCCCGGTATGGAAATAAAGGCCCTTTCGGCGCTGGTCCACTGCCTGAGAGGCGAAGTCCTTGAAGGCCGCCGGCCCAGGGCTATTTCAATCGCGCCCCTGACAGGGTCCACCCCCGAAGCGTAGGGATAGGTCCAGCCCGACATATAGCCACCGGAAAGCCGCGCCGCGATTTCCCCTATCATGGGGCCCTGGGGAGTAAGTTTTATATCGCCCTTGGCCGCGCCGGTATGGATACCCAGGGCTTTAACGCCCCGGACAAACACATCAAGCAGGGCGGCGGAACTCTTTTCGTCCAGAACGGCGCTCATGGTATGGCCCATTTCAATAAAATAGGGAGGGAAAAAAATATGCCTGTCGGCGAGGCCGCAGATGATTACTTCCCCGCCTGACACCAGGGCGTCTACCGAATATTCGGGCCCGTCCATAAAAGCCTCGACTATGGCCCTGCCCTTTCCGGAGAAGGCCAGGGCGTCTTTAAGGGCGGCCTCAAGGGCGGAAGGGCCGTCAACCCGGCGGCAGCCCCTGCCGCCCATGTTGTCAACAGGCTTAACCACCGCCGGATAGGGGAAGGGCAGCGCGGGGACGCCGGGGAGCTTTTCAAATACGGCAAAGGGCGGCGAAGGAAGCCCGGCAAGGGCAAAACGTCCGCGCATGCGGGATTTGTCCGAAGCGTCCAGGGCCGTCTCATAGGGTATGCCGGGGAGGCCCAGGTGTTCGGCCACCCAGGCCACGGAGGCGGAAAAATCGGTTCCCGCGGTCATGACGCCGGAAATTTTTTCTTTGCCTTCGAGTGATGAAGCAAGGGCAAGGAGCCCGTCTTTATCCTTGAGGTCCACACATTCAAAACGGCCGGCAAGAGAGGCCCAGGGCGCGTTTGGGTTGGCGTCCACGGCCAGGGTTTTAAGGCCCATTTCACCGGCGGCGCGCAGGGCCGGTTCCTGCATGACCCCGGCGCCCAGTATCATTATCCATTCGTTCACAGGCCGCCCCTTTTTCTTCCATAGGCTTCAAAGCCGTCGCCAAGGCAAAAAATTACGCTTATGGTTTTTACAAAACGGTACAGAGATCCCTCTCCCAGACGCTTCCCTATCAGGGGAAAACGCTCGGGATGATGACCGTTGACGATGATTCTTTCAAGATTCATTCCATAAAGATTGAATATTTTTTTCATCAGCGAAGGTTCCCACAGTATCCGGTGGTCCTGGGGGCTCTTGTCAAGGAAAAGCCGCCGCCTGAAACGGCCGGTAACGCCCGAAAAAGAAGGCGTCGCAAAGGCGAGTATGCCGCCGGGTTTGAGCAGGGAGACCAGGGCCTTGAAGGCTTTGCGCGGTTCGGCAAGATGTTCAACAACATACCAGAGGGTGATAACGTCAAAGCCGCCCGCCGCGTCCCGGGGCATGGTCTCCGGGAAAAAGCCCCGGACAGCGGGAAGGCCGAGGCTGTCCCGCACATACTGTACCGCGTCTTCCGCCGGGTCCATGCCCAGGCAGTCAAAACCTCTGTCCCTGGCCTCGGCAAGAAAAGCGCCGTAAGCGCAGCCAATATCAAGAAGCCTGGGCTTTTTTTTGAACGCGGCGGGGCCGGACATAGCCTGTATGGTGTTGAGACGAAGCGCCGCCAGTTCCCTGAGATGGGGAAAGTCTTCGAGATAGGTTTTTCCGTACTGCTTTTTGTAGTCTTCAAAAAAATAGTTTTTCCCGTACACCACAGGCGGCGGAACGGCGCGGTCCATGTACACGGTACGGCACAAAGAACAGCGCCGGTAGGTCCTGTCCCCGAAGCGGCCCAGAACGCGGGTATCCACGGCGCTGTTTTCACCGCCGCAGACAGGGCAGGCCCGCCTGAAATTTCCGCCCCCGCCGGGAAGTTCGGGCTCAAGACCGGCGATAAACTGGCCCAGGGTCTGGCCGGGCGCGGCCTCAAGGCCGAAGCGCCGGGCCGCGGCGGCGCACTGTTCCCGGAACGGGGCAAGGGCCTTATCCGCGCCGGGCCCGCCGGACCCCATGCGGCGGCACAGTTTTTCAAGAGCGGCAAGGCCCTTTTTTCCTATACCAAGGGAAGGAAGGGCCGCTTTTTGGCAGAGTTTTTCGTGGTATGCCGTGGGAGAAAGGAGCAGTACCGGAAGGCGCGCGTAGAGGGCCTCAAAACAGGTCAGGCCGAAGTGGGTAACAAGGAGATCATAGGAAGCAAGTTCTTCCCTGAGACAGGGGGTAAATTCCTTACGGCGCGTTCCGGGCAGATCCCGGCGGGGACCCAGGATGTCGATTACAATGCCGCCGCTTTCCGCCAGCCTTGAGAGAACGCGGGCCGAGGCAAGGGCAAGCCCCGCGCCGTCCTCAACGCCGAAGCTGACAAGCACGCGAAGCGTTCCCGGTTCAGAGGCGGCGTCAAAAGACGGCCGCCTGTTTTTGCCCAGGGGGAGCAGGCCGGGCCGTACCCAGTTGGGGACAGAGCCCCTGGTGGCACGGGGAAGCAGGTCAAGGAGAAAGTCAAAGGAAGAACGAAGGGGCCCGCCTTCATCAATGCCCAGTACCGGCGCGAGGGAAGCCCAGCGGCGGTATTCTTCCGGGGAAGCGGCGAAGCGGTCAAGGATGATTAAGTCCCAGTCCCCCCTTCCGGCGCTTTCGGCGGCGGAAAGAACAAGGGCGGCGCTTATACCCAGGGCGGCAAGGACAGGCCGCGCGAAGTCGCC
>JAISCK010000239.1 GCA_031265635.1 Spirochaetaceae bacterium | reverse complement strand
GGTCCAAACTACCTTACTAGGATGAATCCCCTGGCGGAAGAACTTAACGTGATCCTTGACAAGGGCGCGGCGGGCCGGCTTTTGTCGGCGTTTGGGCGGCGTATGTATTTTCCCAAGGGCATCATTGCCCAGTCGGGAGAGGCGAAAAAAGAGGCTCACCGGGCCAACGCGACTATAGGCATGGCGTATAAGGGCGGCAGGCCCATGAGGCTTTCCAGCGTGGCCGAGGCGCTGCCTTCCCTCAGTCCCGATGAATCGGTGGCCTATGCGCCTACGGCGGGGCTGGAAGAGGCGAGGCGGGCCTGGAAAGACGAGATGCTCAGGAAAAACCCTTCGATTGACGGGGATTGCATATCCCTTCCGGCGGTTATCCCCGGACTGACGTCGGGGCTTTCCTACGCGGCGGATCTTTTTGTGGACGCGGGGCAGGCCGTGCTCAGCGCCTATCCCTGCTGGGACAATTACGGCCTTATCATCGAGGGCAGAAGGGGCGGCGTGGTAAAGGGCGTGCCGTTTTTTGTCCCCGGCAGGGGCCTTGACCTTAGCGCTATCGCGGCGGGCTGCAAAGAGGCGGCGCGGGGCGGGCAGCTCAGGGTGCTGTTCAATTTTCCCCAGAATCCTTCGGGCTATATGCCGTCAAAAAGCGAGGGCGAGGCCCTGGTCAACATCATACAGGAAACGGCCCGGGGCGGGGCCGATGTGCTGGTCATGGTTGACGACGCGTACTTCGGCCTTTTCTACGGGGATTCTCTTGAGGAATCCCTCTTTGGCCCTCTTGCCGGTCTTGACGAAAGGGTGCTGGCGGTAAAGATAGACGGCCCCACCAAGGAAGACTATGTATGGGGGCTCAGGATGGGTTTTCTTACCTTTGGTTCCAAAGGCATGGATGGGGAAACCAGGGGCGCTCTTGAAAAAAAACTTATGGGGACCATACGGTCTTCGGTTTCCTGCGTCAATACGCCGGCCCAGGCCATCATGCTTAAAACCCTTGCCGATCCCAAAACCGGGGAAGAAAAAGAAGCGTTCTTCCGTATTATGAAAAAGCGCTACCGGGCGGTGCGGGATTTTGTTGCCGGGCGGGGGGGGCACAGGGTGCTTGAGGCCCTGCCCTTTAACTCCGGGTACTTCATGAGCTTTCTGTGCAAGGGAATCAGCGCGGAAAAGCTCCGCCGGGAACTCCTTTCCGTCCACGGCATAGGGACCGTAGCCCTGGATTCTTACCTGCGGGTGGCTTTTTCAAGCCTTGAGGAAGACCAGATACCCGAAATTTTCGAGATTATTTACCGGACCGCGGAGCGGCTCTGACAGGGGCGCTGCCCTGGCAAAGGCGCGGGCCGCTCAGAGCCGACCGGGTTATGAGGCCGCGCTGGGCAGGCGGCCGCGCTTTGTCAGCCGACAAGCATGTGGCCTATGCCCTGGAGTTCGGGAAGCTGGGAATAAAGGGGCCTGTGGCCTTTGGAATCTTTTTTGTCCAGTTCCACAAGTTTGATGAAAAGCTCGTTTACCAGATCGGCAAAGAGCTGTAAGTTTGAAGCGAAATTGTTAACCGCCATATCCCTGAGGACTTTTTCAGAGCTGGCGGTATTGCCGCTCCCCAGCCTGTTGCGCAGGGTAGGCACCAGTTCCTTGCGGGCCAGGGCCACGAAACGGGCCGCCGCGGCTATCTGGCGGTACAGTTCGTCCAGATGAAAGCCCTGGTAACGGTACTGTTCAATCTTTTCGGTGAGGATTTCAATAAAGTCCCAGGACTGCTTTTCCAGGGGAAGCTGGAGCAGGGCGGGGCGTATAAAGCGGTTGGATATATTATCCTTGTAGTGCGCCCCGATTTGTTCTATCAATCTGACTATTTCAGGCTCTCGTATTTGCATCTCTTTAATCATACCTCTCCGGCTGAGGATTGACAAGCACGGAAACACGGCAATAGGATGCTTTCATGCGGAAAATCATCGCCCTTCTTTTCGCGGCCCTGGCCTGCGCGGGCTGTACGGCGGGAAAAAAGACGGCGGTTCTGTGGACCGACTGCCCGGAATTCGCCCTGTACGGAGAATACTTTAACTCAGCCCAGGACCAGTACAAGATTGAAATTGAATACTATCCCTATCCGGCCAGGGTCCTTGCCGAAGCGGGCCGGAAGGAATTTCCCGACCTTGCCGCGGGAAGCTGGCTGAAAAGTTCGGCGACCCGCTCGCTCTTTAGTCCCCTGGACAAGGTCTTGGGCGCCATACGGAAAGATTCGTTTTATCCCTCGCTCCTTGCCCTGGGCGCCATAGAAGGGCGGCAATACCTCCTGCCCGTATCATTTAACGCCCCGGCCCTGGTTTTTTCCCTGGAAAACAGCCGGATGGTGGACAATCCCTTTGTCATCACCTTTGACGAAATCAGGGAACTGGGCAAGGCGTACAACACGGCGGCAAACGGCGTATATACCCGGCTCGGCTTTGCCCCCGCGTCCGATGACGAGTTCGTGTACCTTGTGGCGGGCCTTCTTAACGCCAATTTCAGGGAGGCAAACCCCATAGCCTGGGATTCCCCGGCCCTGGAACGGGCGGTCGCCTTTATCAGGGACTGGATAAACGAGGCCAACGGCAGCATACAGGCCGAGGACGACTTTGTATTCAAGTATTTTTATACGCCCCAGGCCAAGCTGGCGCTTTCGGGCCGCATACTGTTCGGCTATATGAAAAGCCAGGACCTCTTTACCCTGCACGAGGAACTGCGTTCCGGCCTGGATTTCCGCTGGATAGCCAATGAGCGGAACATTCCCCTGTACGAAGGCTCGGTGTATATGGGCCTGTGCAAGAAAGGCAGGGCAAAAGGAGCGGCCAGGGCCTTTATCCAGTGGTTCTTCAACGAAGAAACCCAGCGTTCCCTTCTTGAAGCAAGCAGGAAAAACCGGACCTATGAACATTCCTTTGGTATAGGAAACGGATTTTCGGCCCTGAGAACCGTAACCGAAGGGATTTATCCCCGGTTTTACCCCCAGCTTCTGGGCCACATGCCCCCCCAGGACTACCTCACCCCGCCCAATATACTGCCCTATAACTGGCTGGTACTCAAAAACCAGGTTATATTCCCCTTCTTCCATGAACGGCTCCGGGCCTCCTCGCGGGACAGTGTCAACTCCCTGGAACGCCGCGTAGGCGCGTGGTACAGGACCAATCCTGTTCATTAATATGAAATTCACTTGAGGCTGTTCCAAAACTTCAAATTTTGAAAAAGTTCAATTTTTGAAAAAACTCACTTGACAAAAAAATTCAAAGCCCCTATTATGACCCCAATAACATAGTATACCGATGGGAATTATATTATAGAGGAAGTGGCCATGAAGCGTATAGCGAAAATATACCGGAGCGATGTTCTTGTTATAGGCGGAGGCGGTGCCGCTGTCATGAGCGCCGTACAGGCTTCGCGGGCCGGAGCGCGGGTGAATCTTGTTTCCAAAGGCAAAGCCGGCAAAAGCGGGAACACCATCATGATTGGCGGCGGTTTCGGTATCGACGGCGAAGGGGCAAAAGAAATCCTGGGGCTCCCCTCCAATCCTGAATCTACCCGGAAAAAGTTATTTGAAAAGCTCGTGTACTCGGCCTTTTTCCTGGGAAACCAGAAGCTGCAGAAGCTCTTTGTGGACAAGGCCCCGGAAGCGGTAGCCGAATGTCTTGAATGGGTAAAAGACTCAGGCTCCCTTTTTATCTATAATCCGGCTTCATCAAGCTGGTTTACATCGGGGGCGGCCTTCGGAAAGGCAGTCGCAAGGGGCGTCAAGCGCGGAAAAAACATCGGCCTCTATGAAGATATTCTGGTAACAGACATCATCAAATCAGACGGCAGGGCGGCGGGCGCTGTCGGGATCGATATTTATTCAGGGGATATTGTGCGCTTTGACGCGAATGCCGTCATCATCGCCAGCGGGGGCTATCAGCCTTTTTCCGTAAAAAATTCAAACAGCGACATGACCGGCGACGGTATCGCCATGGGATTGCGGGCAGGGGCTTCCGCCGCCGATATGGAATTCCTCCTCCACATCGGAACCATTCTGGAACCTGAATACGCGAAAGGTTCCCTGCTCCCCTTCCTGTTGTCTATGGGAACGGCGCCCATTACCGCGAAGATGACAGACCTCGACGGGGCCGCCCTTCCCTTTCCGGCGGATAAAAAATATAAAACCGGGCCCCTCACCGGCAAAGTCAACAAGGTCCTGATGGCCCAGTTTTACGGCAAAGGAATTTACGAGAAATTCGATACCCATGGCAATGCTTTTTATTACGATTATTCTGATTATAGCGATCATGAAATCCGTGAGGGATTTAAAAAATTCGCGGATGCCCATTCAAAGCTGCACCGGGACGGATATTACAACGGAATCGATCTTGCGCGCCTTGCCGAAGACATCATAAAAAACAAAAAAAGAATGAAGGTTACCTTTGGCAATGAGTACAGCATGGGAGGTCTTGTTGTTGATACGGATTTTTCCGTCGCGGGAGTTCCGGGACTTTTCGCGGCGGGCGAAGTTACCGCGGGTACTTTCGGGGCCTTCCGCAGCGGCGACGGCCTTACGGAAATGCTTGTCCACGGATGGATTGCGGGAAAAACAGCGGCCGGATACGCGGCGAATACGCGGCCTGTTTCCTCAGGCGTTGAGGCTGACGCGGAAGAAAAAGCCGCCGCCCTTCTCGCGCCGTTTGACAGAAAAGAAGGCGTAAGCCCTGTTGAAGCGCGGAAAAAACTTGAAACAATTTGCGATGCGGGTTTTGATTTTTACCGCGGCGGCAGCCGTCTTGAAAAGGCCTATGCGGAAATTACCGCCCTCAGATCCGGCCTCGACCGGCTTTCGGTAGTCCCAAACGAACGCCGCTACAATCTTGAATGGCTTAACTCCGTCATTGTCCGCAATCTTGCCCTCTGCGCGGAAACAGGCATTTATGGCGCGCTGAACAGAAAGGAAAGCCGGGGAACCCACTTGCGCGCCGATTATCCTGAAGTGAACAACCGGGAATATCTTTTTAATTTTATCGCTTCGTTACACAACGGCGCAATAAAATATGACAAGAGAAAACCCGGGAGCTTCTATATTCAGCTTGATACGGAAAACTATCCGTCAGTGGCGGATTTCCTCGCGGAAAAAGTTTTGAAGGAGTCGTGATATGAAAGTGGACATCAACAGAAACGGCGTCGTACAGTCCTATGAACTGCCCGGCAGCGGCAGAACCATCAGCGTGATGCAGGTACTGGATTACATCTACGAAAAACTGGATCACAGTCTTGCCTATTACCGTCACAGCGCCTGTTGCCAGGGAATATGCGGCCGCTGCGCCGTTAAGCTCAACGGAAAAAATACCCTTGCCTGTACCGCGAAAGTGGAGCCTGAGGCCGAAAGGCTTTTACTTGAGCCCGCAGGAAAAAATGTTATCCGTGATTTAGTCGTCAGGAATACAGAACAGAGGAGTACCTAAAATGGATACTATCGAAACGAAGATCGTCAAAAGGATTGATGAAAACAGGGACGCGATCATTGCCTTCGCGCGGGACATCTACACCCACGCGGAACTTGGTTTCAAGGAATTCCGGACGGCGGGAAAATTTGCCGATGCCCTAAAGGCGCTGCGGCTTCCGGCGATTGAAACAGGACTCGCGCTTACCGGCGTAAAGGGCTACCTCAAACCGAAAGGGGAAGGGGTAAACATTGCGCTTATCGGAGAGCTTGACGCCCTGCGGATTCCGTCGCATACATACGCCAATCCCGAAACCCAGGCGGCCCATTGCTGCGGACACCACGCGCAGCTTGCCGGTGTTCTGGGCGCGGCGTATGCGTTAAGCGATACGGAAGTCGCGCCGGCCCTGGGCGGAAACGTAACCTTCTTCGCGGTTCCGGCGGAGGAATACGGAGAAATCGCCTTCAAAAATCAGTTAAAGGAGGAAGGAAAGATACGGTACGGCGGAGGGAAGTGCGAACTTATCCGCACAGGAGCCTTTGACGATATTACCCTGAGCATAGCCCATCATTTGAATAATGAAGGGCCCGCCACGGGAAGCGGCAGCAGCAACGGTTTTGTTTCCAAGGTCATCCGCATACTGGGACGGGCGGCCCATGCGGCAGGAGCGCCGCACCGGGGCGTTAACGCGCTGAATGCCGCCGCCCTGGGACACACAGCCCTGCAGTATCAGCGGGAAACCTTTAAGGACGAAGACCACGTGCGGGTTCATCCCATTATCACCAAAGGTGGCGACCTGGTAAACGTGATTCCCGATGAGGTGATACTGGAAGCCCTTGTCCGGGCGAAAACCATTGAAGCCATAAAAGACGCCGACCGGAAAACCGACCGCGCATACAAGGCGGGCGCCTGCGCGCTTGGCGCTGGTTACGAAATTGAAACCATGCCCGGTTATTTACCGCAGCTTCCGGCCCAGGCCCATCCCGCGCTGATCGAGGCGATAAAGGATGTTTTCCCCGGAAAGGAACCTAAAATCCGCGGTGAAGACCACCATGGCGCCGGTTCTACCGATGTCGGCGATGTGCAGCATATCCAGCCGGTCCTGACATTCAGCACCGGAGGATCCAAGGGAGCGTACCACTCGCCGGCATTTGAAATCATTGATGAAGAAGAAGCATATATCAGCACGGCAAAAATTTTCGCGCTGGGAGCTTACAAGCTCCTCAAAAACAACGCCGAAGCGGCAAAAGAAGCCGCGGCGAATTACAAGCCTAAGTTTACCAAAGATACCTATGTCCGGTTTATGGAATCGCTGATTCGTAAAGAACAGAAAGGAGTTACGGAAGATGAACCACTTGAATAAGCGTAAAAGGATTTTATACGGCGTGTTTTTTATGGTCTTTTTCTTTGCGTCATGCTCCCGGCCTTCGCCGCGGCCATCCGCGTCAGCAAGGTCAAGCGCCGACGAAAAAACAACACCTGAATACGGCGGTGTTTTTACGATAGCGTATCCGGCAGAGCAGCGCGGTTTTGATTCCGCGACATTCAACTGGGCGTCGGTGGAACATCTCAAGCAGACCTCCAACACCTTGATCCAGGGAGACTGGGCAAAGGGACCTTCAGGCGAACATCTTGCGGACTTCGATATCAGTACGCCTCCTTTGGCGGTGAGTATCGGCGGTCCCATTGAAAGCTGGGATTTTGTTGGTGATGATACGATCATTCTGCATGTACGGCGCGGCGTTCATTTCGGGCTGAATCCTGATCTTGAAGCAAGCAGGCTTGTAAACGGCAGGGAAATGACCGCGGAAGATATCGCCTTTACCCTCAGGCGCCAGTTTAATATGGAGACGAGTGTGTCGCTGCCGAATGCCTATGCCCTCTCGCGGCTTACCCCGGATGAATTTCCAAGCTCGATTAAAACCCTGGACGAGTGGACAGTAGAAGTAAAGGGAAAACCCGAATTTATAGGTTCTCTCTTTTACTGGATCACCGAGATGGTGCCGGTTTACGCTCCTGAAGTGGTGCAAAAATACGGAGACCTGAACAACATCTGGAACGATGTCGGCACCGGCCCCTTTGTGCTGGCAGATTATGTGCAGAACAGTTCCATGACCTTTACCAGAAATCAAAATTACTGGGAAAGAGATCCCTACGGAGCAGGGAAGGGAAACCAACTGCCCTACCTTGACAGCGTGCGGTATCTTGTTGTTCCCGATCTCTCAACAGAGCTTTCGGCGTTTCGTACCGGTAAGATTGATTATATCAGAAATGTTTCCCTGGATGATTACAAACAGCTTACCGGGGAAAATCCGGAACTCAAATCAGCGCGTATTGTCGGATATCCCGCGGGGATTGCCCTGCGTTCAGACAGACCGGATCAGCCGTGGCACGACCTCAGGGTGCGTCAGGCGCTGCAGATGGCCATAGACCGGGATGCCGTCATCAACGATTTCTTTGAAGGTGAAGCGGAACTGCTTGCGTTCCCCATCGCGCCGCGGACCCTTTTTAAGAGCCTGGGCGCGTACCGGGAACTGGAAAGCCTTCCGCCCAATGTGCGGGAACTCTTCCAATACAATCCCGAAAGAGCAAAACAACTGCTCGCCGAGGCGGGATATCCTGACGGATTTACCGTCGAAGTTATCCTTAGCGCGCCGCAGATTGATCTTGCGAGCATATTGCAGTATCAGCTTGAGAAGATAGGCGTCAAGCTCGATCTTCAGGTGAAGGAAAACACGGTTTACACTTCCATCAGTACCGGCAGGACCCACACCCAGGGCATCTTCTTTTCAACTTTCGGTAATACGCCCCATGCGTTCCACGATTTTCGTCCCACCGATCCGGGCAATCTGGCGATGATCGACGATCCCCAGGTCAACGAGATGATCGCCCGTTTTGCCGAAGGCTTTATGATTGATGATGAGAAGGCGTGGGCAATCATGGGAGAATACACTCCCCATATTCTGGAACAATCGTGGATTCTGTTTCTCCCCGCGCCGTATACCTACACACTCTGGTGGCCCTGGGTAAAAAACTTTTCAGGCGAATACAGCCTGGGCGCGGGACACTTTAACAATTTTCCCCGGTACATCTGGATCGATCAGGATCTGAAAAAATCAATGGGTTATTAATAGGAGGCACTATCATGGCGGAAGAAAGTACATACAACATCGGCGGTATCCAATACACAAAAGACGATATCAGAAAACTGGACGAGGTTTCCCTCAGAGGCGCCCTGCATGAGCGGACGCATCACGGCATTGAGGTTCCTGTGTATCCGCTGGTACTGAACTGGAAAAACGAGGCGGTGCCGGGTTTCGGTATTACCGCGCAGGTCTTGTACGATATCTGGAAGGAAAAAGGGTATCCGGATGATGAAGATATACTGTGGGTAAAGCGCTATCTGGATTATGCCGCGCAGATCCGCGAAGGGGTCAGGCCCGAAATCCCGGAGCTTGATGAATTTCCTGTTCCGTTTACGGAAGAAGAACTCAAGGTGGTACATAAGCTGATTTGGGGCAGGCGTACCAGCCGCGGCGGCTGGGCCAAAAAGGAAGTGGGCGATGATTTAATCGAAAAAATCCTCGAAGCAGGCCGCGCGGCTCCTGTGGGCTGCAATCTTGACGAGGTGCGTTTTGTCATACTTAAAACCGAAGAAGAAAAGAAACTTATCCGCAGCGATGTTCCCGTGGACAACGGCGTCATCATTGTTATCTGCTACGATACGCGGCCGTCGCATATCGTCCGGCAGGATCTTCCCGACCGGGTGCCGCATAACCGGGGTTTTGACTGCGCGGCGGCCGGGGATCATATGGGGCTTATGGCCCAGGCCCTGGGGCTTACCAGCGTGTGGCTCTCTGATTCTCCGGGAAACGGTAAAAAATTCAAGGAAGCCTGGGGACTGCCCGATGAGCTTGAAGTGGCGATGCATCTTGGCATAGGCTGGCCCGCGGCCGGTTCAATCAAATCGGCCAGGGTTCCTCTGGATTACATGATAATCCGCAAATGAGTACATCATGGGAAGCTACTTAGCGCGCAGATTTCTTCTGCTTATTCCGACCGTTTTTTTCATCACGGTGCTTGTTTTTCTGCTGGTCCGGTTCATTCCCGGCGATGTCGTGGACCTGATGGTAGCGGAAATGGGAAGCGAGGGATCGACCGTAAACCTTGAGTATACGGTCGATCAGTTAAATAACCAGCTTGGTTTGAATATCCCTGCCCACATTCAGTATGTGAGGTGGATAAAAAATGTTTTCCGGGGGGATTTCGGCAATTCGCTGTGGACAGGAAAAAGCATAACCCGGGAGCTTCTCGCAACGCTCCCCATCTCGCTGGAACTTGGAA
>JAISCK010000230.1 GCA_031265635.1 Spirochaetaceae bacterium | reverse complement strand
GCATACCGCCTTGCCCGCCCGGTTCCGGTACGGGAAACAGTCCCCCTGCTCCTGGTCCAGCATAACGCCGACGCCTGGAACGGCAGCGAACTTGGCGCCCTTTCCGAGGCCATGCGGCTGAGCAGCGAAGGATATGATACATACCAAGAGTATCTGGGATACCGCAAGATTGAAACTACGATGCCGGAGCTATCCGGGGTATCCCCCCTCATGATAGTCTGGTCGGAAACCCTGCTTGCCAGGCCCTTTGAGGAATACCGGAGTTTTTTCGCCAAAAACCCCGTGAATATGCCCCTGCTTCCCTTCCTCAAAGAGAAAAACGTATACCTCCTTACCGGAGCGCCGCTGGTGAGCGACTGGGAACGGTATACGGCTTTTAACGGGGCCGTCCTGATCAGCCCCGAAGGTGAACCGGTGTCTTCCTACGCCAAACAGCATCTGGTCCCCTTTGCCGAGGCGGCGCCCTTTGGCGATACACCCTGGATGGCATCTTTTATGCGGAACGTCGTCGGCTTTGAAGGCGGCTGGGAGGCGGGGAAGGACCCGTCCGTTATGGAACTGCCCCTGGGAGGCGGCGGAACGCTGCGTTTCGGGACACCCATTTGTTTTGAGGACGCCTTCGGGAAGCTGTGCGGGGATTTTTTCAGGAACGGCGCGGATATACTCATCAACCTTACCAATGATTCGTGGTCAAGACAGAAGTCCGCCGAAATACAACACCTCGCCGCCGCCCGGTTCAGGACCGTGGAAAACCGCCGCGTCCTGGTGCGCTCGACCAATTCGGGCCTCAGCGCGGTGATAAACGCCGAGGGCAGGATACTCGCCTCGCTCCCCTGCTTTGAGGCGGCCAGCCTTGCCGCCGAAATACCGGTACAGGTTCCCGCGCGGCCCACCGTGTACTCGGTACTGGGCGACTGGTTTCCCCTGTGCTGCGGGATACTGTTCTGCGTCATGCTTGTTGCGGGAGCCTTTTGTCCGGTATACTTGACATCATGCAGCGAAAACAGTACCTCCTTCCGGCCCTTGGTTCAGCGGTTTTATTCTCCCTGCTCTCACTGACAGGGGCTTTTACCTTTCTTGAATCAAGGACCTATGATGTTTTCCTTAATTTCAGGCCGGACAGGCCCCGCCTTGACAGTGTGGCGTTTCTTGATATTGACGACGAGGCCATAGCCCATATAGGCGTTTTCCCCTGGCCCAGGGCGGTCATGGGCGACGGCCTGCTCCGCCTCAAGGAATACGGGGTCAAGGCGGCGATCTTTGATATTGAATATATCGATAAAAGCCCTTCGGGGCTTGACGAGCTTTACTTCCGCCAGGGGCTCAGGTCCGATTTCGGGCAGTCCTTTATGACCATAGACAGCTATGTGGGGGACCTTTTCGGCGCCCTCGGCGACAACAGGCTCGGCGTCGCTGATGTCCTTGAATACGCCGGAGACCTCAGGGACATAATCAACACGGAAATGGAAACCCTGCTGGCCCGGACCAGTACCCTTGCCCGTGACAATGACGCCTATCTGGCGTCAAGTTCGGCTCTTTTCGGCCATACCTGGGGAACCCTCAATCTCAGGCCAGGGATGCTCACGGGGGAACAGGGAGAGCGCCGCGCCTATGCCGAAGAGCGTTTTTCCTATCCGGTAAAAGCCTCCGGCGTTGTTCCCCGGGGGGATTACCTTGACATACTCAGCCCCATACCCCAGTTTGCCGAATCTGTCGAGGGCGCAGGCTTTACCAATGTCCACGTTGATCCTGACGGCGTAAGGCGGCGTATTCCCCTGGTAAGGGAAATCAACGGCCGCTGGTACTGCCAGCTTGCCTTTGCCCCCCTGGTTTTCATGCTCGGCTCTCCGGGCATTACCCTTGAGCGGGATAAACTCACCCTCGAAGGGGCCCGCCTTCCTGACGGAAGCCAAAAGGATATTTCCATACCTCTGGACAAAGACGGCCTCATGCTTCTTGACTGGCCGAAAACGGATTATTTAGAGAGCTATACCCATCTTTCCTTTGCCAACCTTTCGGAACTGGAAGAAAGCGAAGGCGATCTTTACGAAAGCCTCTTTAATTTTTTCAACCCTTCCCTCATGGACCCTTTTCTTGATATTCCCGTTTTCTATGAAACCTACAGGCTGCTTGAGGACATGATCGCCTCCTATCAGGACGCTTCCGAAGCGCGGCGTTACGCGGTAAGCGAAAGTTCTGAAAGGGAATTTGACCTCTATGTGGATCTTATGGCCGGTTTCCGCGACATGGCCGCCCTCTTTTTTGAAAGGGGTGCCGGTGAATCGCTTATCAGCCTCTTGAAGGAAAGTCCGGAACAGGCCGGCGGCATGGACGAGGAGATACGCTACATCGAAACCAATCTCGGCAACGCGAAAGCGGCGTATGAAAATATACTTTTTTACCGGGAAAGAATAGAAAAAGCCATAGCGGGAAAAATCTGCGTCGTAGGCCGGGTCGATACGGGCACCACCGATATAGGCGTCAATCCCTTCTCGGGCCAATACGTCAATGTAGGCACCCATGCGGTAGTCCTGGACACCGTGCTTTCCGGTTCCTTCCTTGTTTGGCTTTCACCCTGGTGGGGCATAGCCGTTGCCCTGCTCTTCGTTCCCCTGGTGATCATACTCATAAGCCGCTTCAAACCGGGCCTGCGCACCGTACTGGGCTTTAGCGCCGCCTTTCTTATCGCCGGAATCTCCCTGCTTCTCTTTAGAACAACCGGGGTCTATTTTGCCCCCCTCCTTCCCTGCATAGCCCTCATCATCGCGGTCATCGTGCGGGAAGCCATAGCCTTTATCGGTTCGGAACAGGAAAAGAGCTTTATACGCAAAGCCTTCTCGACCTATCTTTCCGGCGCGGTGGTAGAAGAAATCATCAGCGACCCTTCACGGCTGAACTTAGGCGGCATAAAAAAACACCTTACCGTGCTTTTTACCGACGTACAGGGCTTTTCAACCATTTCTGAAAGGCTCGACCCCGAAGACCTGGTAAAGCTCCTCAACCAATACCTCTCCCGGATGAGCAATACTGTTTTGGGGGAAATGGGAACCATCGACAAGTTTGAAGGCGACGCCATCATGGCCTTTTTCGGCGCGCCCGTTGACTTGAGCGACCATGCCGCAAGGGCCTGCCGGGCGGCCCTCACCATGAAGCGCATAGAAAAGGAACTCAACGAGTCCTTTCTTAAGGAAGGCATGACTGTCTCTCCCCTCCTGACCCGCATAGGGATCAATACCGGGAGCATGGTAGTCGGCAATATGGGCACCGACCAGAAAATGGACTATACCGTTATGGGCAACGAGGTGAATCTCGCGGCCAGGCTCGAAGGAGTCAACAAGCAGTACGGCACCTGGATACTCACCTCGGACGAAACCATACGGGAAACCAATGACGCCTTTGTTACCCGCAGGCTTGACCGGGTCAGGGTCGTGGGCATCAATGAACCGGTCCAGCTCCGGGAACTGTTATGCCTCAGGGAAGACGCGGAAAGCGGCGTGCTTGACAGGGTAGACCGCTTTCACAAGGCCCTTGATTTTTTTGAACAGCAGGATTTTAAGGCGGCCAAAAGCGCCTTTGAGAAGCTGCTCTCGGTATACGAAGACGACAGGCCCTCAAGGGTTTTTCTTGAGAACTGCGCCGCCTTTATCAGCGCCCCCCCGCCTCCCGGCTGGGACGGCGTGCGCAACCTCACCGAGAAATGAGGACCAGCGGGCGCCTTCGCGTTCGATTTCCCAGCGGCCTGCCATGTAGATGCGTCACTCGTGTAGGCGGACACTACTATATCTGTTGTGGCGCCGTTTGCACCTATTTCCTCTCATACTATCGTCTCGGAGCCTGTAGCAGGAGTGAAACTATACCAGTCAGTCTGGCCTGCGGTAGTCAGATTGCCGTCCACTAAACTACCCGTTAAGGCGGTCGAACCGGGCGGAACAAAAGCGGCAACTTTGAGCGGGCGGAAAGAGAGTGTTCGTTACTCATAGAGGAATTCCGCCTGTTTTGAGATCTTTTGGGGATTGGAACTATACGCCTTTAGGAGCTTGACATTACTGAATTCAGCTAAATAATGTTGTGGCTTGTGGCTGTCCCGAGGCCATAATGTGTATTATTCTACCATACTTTGAAAAATACTACAAAGGCACGTCAGGGGGGTCATCTTTCCTTTTTGGGAAAATGGGATATACTATCAATAGAGGTAACGTATGACTATAGAACGGACTGTTGAAATTCCTGACAGCCACCGTGTTTTTTGCCGAGTTATGCGCCGTACTTTATTTTATTAAATCTTCTATGTCATTTTCTTTTAATAGTTTTATCCAATTTCTTTTGTTATAAAAAAATCTTATTACATTTATTCTTTTCTCATTTTCATCCACCTTGAATCTATATCCTCATGTATTATTTTGGTAAAATTTAACAAGTACATTTATTTTTCAAGATACCCATTTAAATTTTCCATCATTTGTTCTTCAGTTATTGTTTCTCCATTCTTTATTTGGTCCAATCCAATTTGTATTGCCTGATATAATTCAAGCCGGCCCATTAATTATTCATATGTTTCAATCCCCATTACGGCCAAATCCCCATGCCCGTCCTTTGTAATAAATATAGGCTCTCTATAATTATGACAAAACTCCGAAATTTCCCCATAATTATTAAGTAGTTCTGTACATTCTCTTATTTCCGGCATCATTTTCTCCTGTTTCCAGTAATTGTTTATAGTATATGTTATCTTTTTTATTGGTCAATGGGTATTTTAGCGCCACTAACCGAGGCGGCTTTCCAGCAGGTCAAGGAGGGCCCCGACATCAACGGGTTTTCCCAAATGGCCGTTCATGCCCGAATCAAGGGCCCGCTGTATGTCTTCTTTAAGCACATTCGCCGTCATGGCGATGACAGGGACTTGATCCGCGCGGGCCGCGCCGGGCCGGGTCTTTTCAAATTCGCGTATTTCACGGGTGGCTTCGCAGCCGTCCATAACCGGCATCTGCATGTCCATGAGTATCAGGTTGTAATACCCCGCGCTTTGCGAGCGGTACTTGTCCAGGGCTTCGCGGCCGTTTTCCGCGCATTCCATTTCTATGCCCGTATCGCCAAGAAGCCCGGCGAGAATGTCCCTGTTGATTTCCACGTCATCGACTATGAGTATGCGCCTGCCGTGAAAATCGTATTTCCGGTCGGGACGGCTTGTCAGCGCCGCCCGCCCCGACCCGGCTTCGGCGCCGGGCTGTGATTGTACCTTTACGGTAAAAGAAAACACGCTGCCCCTGCCCTCTTCGCTTTCTACCCATAGTCTGCCGCCCATCATTTCCACGATGTTTTTCGATATTGAAAGCCCAAGGCCCGTTCCGCCGTATTTTCTGGTAACCGAAACATTGGCCTGCTCAAAGGGATTAAAAAGTTTTCCCATCTCCCCGCCGGATATACCTATGCCCTCGTCCTTTACATCGAACTGATAGACGCTCTCGTCCCCGTTTCTGTCCAGTTCCCTGACGCCGACTTCAATGGCCTTTCCCTCGGGACTGAATTTAAGGGCATTGGACAAAAGATTGAGCAGCACCTGGTTAAGGCGGAGGGCGTCGGTAATGATTCCGTCATTGCGTATATTCTCAAGACGCAATGCTATGGACAGTTTTTTTTCGCTGCCCCTGGAACGTACCATGGCAAGCACAAAATCAAGGTCTTCCGAAAGGGAAAAGAGCTTTTTTTCCAGGGTCAGTTTTCCGGCTTCAATTTTTGAAAAATCAAGTATGTCATTGACAATGCCCAGAAGGTGCTGGGAGGAACTTTCTATCTGCCTGAGGCAGCTCTGTACTTTGTCAAGGCTGCGGGAATTTTTGGCTATCTGGGACATGCCTATGATGGCGTTAAGGGGCGTCCTGATTTCGTGGCTCATGCGGGAAAGAAACTCCCCCTTGGCGCGGCTGGCGAGTTCGGCGTCCTCTTTCGCGTTGACAAGGCCGGTGGTATCGTTTATGAGCATCATTATCGACGCCTGGTCCGTGTCCCGCCCGGTTTCACGGTTAAGGTCTACCCAGAGGAGGCTTATGGTATAGTGCCGTGTCTGTCCCCGGCCGTCCTCAAAACTCAGTTCCCGTAAAAGTATCCCGGCCTCGTTCCCCAGAAGAAAATCGGAAATTTTTCTGTCAAGCAGGGCCGCTTCGCCGCCCAGAAGCGAGGGGAAAAAATCATCCGACAAAGGGTCAAAGTTGTGGAGGGCAAGGAATTCTTTCATGCCGAGGTTGCCGTAGCGTATCTTTTTATTCAGCCCGAAAAACGCGATGCCGCCTGAAACAGCGTCAAAGTGGCTGCATACCACGTCAAGGGTGCGGTTGACCGCGGCGATAATATGGTAGTACTCGCCCTGGTAGTTTTGCCCGTCGGCGCGCCTTCCCAGATAGCCGGAACGCACCGATTCCATTATGTATTCAATATCCCCGATAAGGCCGGATATGCTCTCGGCGACAGTCTGCATGGTTCCCGCCAGCCGCGCCGGTTCGCTGTTCTTCCCAAAACCCGCTTCGGGGGCGCTGAATCCTGTCTCGCCCCTGGCAAGGGCGTCCATGCCTTTCATGAGCAGCAGCAGGGGTGAAGCGAGGGTATATTTGACCAGCGGGACAAAAACCGCGATAAAAACCGCGAAGCTGAATATCACGATGAGAAAGAGAACCAGGGCGTAGCGGTTCAGCCGGGAATTCATGAGGCCAAGATCAATGTCGGTCCCCACAAAGGCCACAACCGTTCCCCGGGAATTCCGTATGGGGGCATAGGCGTAATAAAGTTCTCCGTAGGGATCGCCCTTATAGTACTCCGCCCGCTCAAAGCCCCTGCCCGAAAGGACCGTGCCGGTGTTGGGAAAATTCGCCTCCGGCTCAAGCCTTCCCAGGGAGTGTTCCCTTCCGCTGTCCGCCCCGGACGGGCTGTCGTAAATATACACAAGCTGTCCGGGAAACGGGGACTGTGCCATGATATAAAACGATGTCGCGCTGATGGCCGTTTTAAGCCCGTCAAGTTTTTCGGCAAAGACCCTGTAATCTTCATCAGGTTCCTGCGTCCGCAAAAAATGTTCTACTTCGTCGCCGTCAATATAGTACGCCGCCTGGGCATTGGCGCTCAGGCACAGCCGGTTACTGTAATCATGGTACCCGGCGCGGTACATAAGAAAGCTCACCACAGCCACAGACGCGGCCATGATCAAAAAAACCGCGCAGACAATGATACCAAGAAAAAAACCAACACTGTTCCTGAACCTGTTCGCGGTCCTTACTCCGGGGGCCTGACTCACCACACTCTCCTCTACCATTCTAGTATAAAGTTAAGACAATTTCAAAATATTATAGTTTGAAATTTCCCCTTGACAACGCTTCCCTTTCGCGTTAAGCATGTGCTGATATGTTATTGAAGAAACAACACGGGGGCCTTTCGGGCGAAGACGCGCGGGACAGGGCGGCGGGCGGCGGAAAACTTTTCCTTGTATACGGCGCCCTCTTTGCCGCCCTTGCTTCGGCGGGGGCCTTTATCTCCATACCCCTGCCCTTTTCCCCTGTTCCCGTCGTAATGCAGAATTTTTTCGCCGTGCTGGCCGGCCTTGTCCTCGGCCCGCTCTGGGGCGCTTTCAGCGTCGCCCTGTTTCTCCTTGCCGGCGCGCTGGGCGTTCCGGTCTTTTCAGGCGCGGCGGGAGGGCTTGCCGTTTTCGCCAGGCCGTCCGGGGGCTTTCTCCTGGGCTACCTTCCCGGCGCTTTTCTCGCGGGACTTCTGGCCGGAAGCCCCGGCTCGGCCCTTATAAAAGGAAAAGAAAAAAACCGTATCGCCGTTGCCGCCGCCGCCGGCTTACTCGTCATATACATCCCCGGCCTCCTCAGGCTTAAAAGCGTGCTGGGCAGGGGCTGGATTCCCGCCCTTACAGCCGGTTTTTTCCCCTTTATTCCCGGAGATATTGCCAAGGTTGTCCTGGCCGCGCTTTGCGCGCCGAGGCTCAGGCGCGCGGCCGCCCTAAGGCTTTATGAATAAGGAGCTGTCCCAAAAGCCCGGCGGGGCTGTTCCCTTTATCTCCCTTAAAGGCATACGCAAGGTATTCCCCGACGGAAATGAGGCCCTCAGGGGCATTGATCTTACCATTGAACAGGGTGAATGTGTACTCATAGCAGGCGCAAACGGCTCTGGCAAAACCGTGCTGATGCAGATACTTTCGGGCCTTATGAAGGCGAGCGGCGGGGAAGTCCGCATACGGGGAAAACTCCTCAAAAGGGATAAACGGAATTTTACATCGCTCATGAAAGAAGGAATACTCGCCGGGCTTGTGTTCCAGAATCCCGACGCCCAGTTTCTCGGCGAAACCGTCAGGGAGGATATTGCCATCGGTCCGATAAACCTGGGCCTTGACAAAGCGGAACAGGACCGCAGGGTAGAGGCGGCCCTTGACGCCTCGGGGCTCCGGGAAAAGGCCGGCGCCGCTCCCCGGAGTCTCTCAGGCGGCGAGAAACGGCGCCTTGCCGTGGCGGGCATTCTTGCCATGGACGCGGGCATTGTTATTCTTGACGAACCCTTTGCCAATCTTGATTTTCCCGGCGTGGTCCAGACGCTTCGCGTTATCAGGGACCTCAAAGAAAAGGGGCGCACCGTGCTCATCCTCACCCACGAGCTTGAAAAGGTCCTGGCCCTTGCCGGGCGTCTTGTAATATTGAACCGGGGCGCCCTGGTCTGCCAGGGAAAACCCGAAGCTGTGCTGGACCGGCTCGAAAGTTCGTGGGGTATCAGGGACCCCCGGCAAAGCTGCTCCGGGGTAAAGGACTGCACATGGAACTGAGCCCCTTCTCCTACAAAAACAGGACCTCGCCCCTTCACGCGCTTTCCCCCGGCGTCAAACTGGTTTTCCTTCTGGCGATTTCAAGCGCTGTCTTTATCTTGGGTTTCGCGGCGCTCATCCCCGGCATACCCCTCATACTGGCCCTCGCCGCCATTGCCGGAGTGGGCATAGCGGAACTTTTACGGGGGTCCCGGATGCTGTTCATAAGCGCCCTCCTTGTTCTGGCCCTCCGGTCGCTGAACGTTTCGGCGCCGTATTTTTCAGCGGAGGGTTTTATTGAAGGACTGCGCTTTGCCCTCTCGCTGCTCTTCTGCTTTGCCTCGGCCTCCCTGTTTTTTTCGGTAAGCTCCCTAAGCGGGATACTTGCGTCCCTTTCCCGCGCCGAACTTTTTATACGGTCTTTTTTTTCCCGCCTGTTCCGCGTTAAGGAAACAAAACCCGCGTATCCCTTTCTCAGCCTGGCCATATCCCTCATGCTGGGCTTCATTCCCCGTTTTTTCAGCCTGTGGAACCAAATGGAAACGGCCTACACGGCAAGGGGCGGCAGGGGCGGCATAGAAAAACTCAAACGTCTCATTCCGCCGGGAACCGAAGCCATGCTCGACGCGGCGGCGGAAACGGAAAAGGCCCTTGAGGCAAGGGGTTTCTAAAACATTACTATTAAACAGTTTCCAGGGCGTTTACCAGTTCCTTTTCCAGACGCAGGGCGGTATCGTTTTCCGGCACATAGGAGCCGCCGCCTGTCTCCCGGTCAAAAACAACGCGGCAGGGTTTTCCGCCCAGGACAATGACCCGTTCTCCCAGACAGAGGGCTTCGCGGGGATCGTGAGTTACCAGTATGACCGCGCGCCCCTCGTTTTCAAGGAGCTTTTTGGTAAGCGCCATGAGTTCTATCCTGAGCGGTATATCCACAGATTGAAAAGGTTCGTCCATGAGGACAAGAGAACCGGGATAGGCAAAGGCCCTGGCCAGGGAAACCCGCTGCCTCTCGCCCCCCGAAAGCTCAAGGGGATAGGAGCGTTCCCTGCCCTTGAGCTTTACCGCCTCAAGAAACGCGGCGGCCCTCTCTTCGGCGTCCTTTTTGAAAACGCGGCGCAGGGGAAGGGCAATGTTCTCAAGAACCGTATACCAGGGGAGGAGTCTTGGTTCCTGAAAGACAAAGGAGACTTTTCCATCGGACGCCGCGTCCCCGCCCTCCGCCGCGCCCCCGCGTATCACGCCCTCCCCGGCCAGGAGCCCGCAAATCAGTTTAAGCAGCGTCGTTTTGCCGCAGCCCGAGGGGCCGAGTATGGCAAGGGGGCCTCGGCCTGTCGCGGACAGGGAAAAGCCGCTGAACACGGGGGAAGCTCCGTAAGAAAAAGAAAGGTTTTCTATACTGAGTTTCACGGGGGGCCGCCCTTTTTCCACCGCTTTATAAGCAGGGTAAAAAACAGTTCGGAAAGCCCCGCGGCAAGGACTGTGGCGGCGGTCCAGGCAAAAAGTTCCGGGGTCTCAAGCTGTGCCTTGGCCCTCTGCATGCCTGTCCCCAGGGCGCGGAAGGGCTGCACCAGGACCTCGGCGGCCACCACTACCTTCCAGGAAAGGGACAGGGCGCTCTTTAAGCCGCCGGCTATAAAAGGAACTATCGAAGGCAGGTAGAGCCTGACAAGTTTTTCCCGTCCCGAAAACCCGTAGGCCCTGGCCATTTCCCTGAGGCCGGGGTCAACGGAGCGCACGCCCTGCACGGTATTGGCGCTCAATACGGGAAACGCCATGAGAAAAACGGTGAACACCGGGGTCCGCTCGGCGTTAAAAATTAAAAAAACTATCAGTATCACCGCCATGACCGGCGTGGCCGATATAAGTTTGAAAAACGGCTCAAGAAAAGCGCCGGCCCTTTTTTCAAGACCGGCGGCAAGGCCCGCGGCAATGCCCAGGGGGGCGGAAATACAGAGCCCGAGGCATACCCGCAAAAAAGACCTTGCCGCGGATTCAAGAAACACCCGGCTCTGTACCAGGGTGAGAAAACGGCTGAACACAGGCAGGGGGCCGGGGAAGATCAGATCGCTCCCCATGAGGCGCGAAGAAACTTCCCACAGAACCACAAGCGTTCCAGCCCCCGCGAAGGACCAGAGCCACAAGGGCCTGAAAAAGCGTTTCATTTTCCGGCCCGGCCCGGCATTGCTTTAAGGAAGATAATAGTAAAAATTATCTTCGGGAAGCCTCCCCCCTATGGATTCGGGGGAAAATTCAAGAAAAACCTTATACAGGGCCTCAAGGGATGCCCTGGCTTCCCTCGCCGGAATAAACACATAACCGCTCTGCGGTATGGCCATAGACGCGACCGGCGCCCGGAGCCCCCAGTCGAGTCTTTCCGTAAGCGCGCCCGCTTCGGCGGGATGGGCCACCGTCCATTCTATAGACGAGCGGCAGGCGTTAAGAATCGCCCGGAACACGCCGGGCTGTTCCCTGGCCCAGGCCGCGTCAACCACGATGACCGTCATGGGATAATTTTCCCCGCCCGTTGCGCGTATCCATTCTTCCTGCACATCGCCGATCTGGCGCAGGCTGGGCCTTCCGGCCCGTACAAGGGTGGCAAAGGGTTCGGGAATGATTCCCGTGCTTATTCTCCCGGCTATCAGGGACTGGGCTATCTCGGGCGGCGCCAAAGAATAATCAAGTTGAAGGTCAGAGGCCGGATCAATACCGTAAGACAGGAGTATACGGCGTAACACATAGTCGGGGGTGGCTCCCCCGCCCGCCACGGCAACGGTCTTCCCCCTGAGGTCGGCGAAACTCCCGATGGAAGGATCGGCGCTAAAGAGACTGAGCATGCCCCTGCCCAGAACCGCGGCAACCTGGATATCCCTTCCCGACGAGGCGATTTTCGCCGCCACATTGGGAGGGAGTATGCCGATTTTCGCTTCGCCTGAAATAACCCTCGCGGCGACAAGATCGGCCTGGGCCAGAGCCTCAAGTTTTACCTCGACGCCCGGTATGCGGGGAGGCTGTTCAAAAAGCCGCACCATACCTATCCCCGAAGGACCGCGTATGCCGTAAATGGTAACGCTTGACTGGGCGGAAAGGGAAACAAGCCCTCCCAGAACGGCTGTAAGAAGCAGAGAAAAATGTTTCTTGTTCATGATTATTTTATACGGCTTTTCG
>JAISCK010000219.1 GCA_031265635.1 Spirochaetaceae bacterium | reverse complement strand
CCTCCCGCGCAAACGGGCCTTGATTTCTTTTTTAAGTACACTAAACTTAAAAAGTGAAACTTTTTTTACGCCCCCTGGAACGCAAAGATTTACCCTTTGTTCACGCCCTTGATAATGAGCGCCACACAATGGCTTTTTGGTTTGAAGAACCCTACGAATCCCTTGACGAATTAACCACTTTGTACGACAAGCACATACACGATGACGATGAAAGGCGTTTTGTCGTTGATGCCGATGATCAATTTGCCGGAATTGTTGAATTAGTTGATATTAATTTTATTCACCGCATTACCGAAATTCAAATTATCATAAAACCTGACTTCCGGGGCCTCGGATTGGCTAAAACCGCCATGCTCAAGGGCCTGGATTATGCCTTTAATATTTTGAATATGCACAAGGTCTTTCTCTATGTTGATACGGAAAATCACCGGGCTTTGGATGTTTACAAAACCATTGGCTTTATGCAGGAAGGTATTTTACGCCAGCATTTCTTTGCTGAAGGTATATACCATGACAGTATCATTATGGGAATTTTCAAAAACGAAATCCAAACATGAATAACCCAAGCTACTGCCTTCCGCCGTTGTTAATTTTTTCCGGGGGAAGCCACTTCCGCAGGCAGCGGTTAAGCGAAGCGAATTCTATGGGCTTGGCAAGGAAATCGTCAAACTGGTTGCTGAGGAACATATTCTCGGCCCCTTCAACCACATTGGCGGTCAGGGCGATGATGGGGATTTTTTTGTAGCCGAGTTCCCGTATGCGCCTTGTGGTTTCAACGCCGTCCATTTCGGGCATCATGTGGTCCATAAAAACAAGGTCATAGGCGTTCTTCTGTATCAGTTCAATAGCCAGGATGCCTTTCTGGGCAAGGTCTGACTGTATGCTGAAACTCTCAAGCATGGCCTCGGTAACAGTGAGGTTGATTTCAATATCATCCACGACCAGCACCCGCGCCAGGGGGGCGGAAAATTCCAGCAGCGCGTTGGGTTCCTCACGCTCTGTTTTTTCCCTGGCCTCGGCGTAGGGCAGGGAAACCGAAAAGGTAGAACCCTCTCCGTATACGCTTTTCAGGGAAAGGCTGCCTTTCATGAGGCGGCAGAGGCGGTAGCAGATGGCAAGGCCGAGGCCCGTGCCCACCACGTTCCGGTTTTTCCTTGTATCAAGCTGCTCAAAAGGCAGGAACAGTTTGCCTGAGTCTTCTTTTTTGATGCCTATGCCTGAATCCTTCACATCAAAGCGGAGCCTGTTATGCTCAAGCCATGCCCTGAATTCCACCGAGCCTTCGATGGTATACTTCATGGCGTTGGAAAGGAGATTGATAAGCACCTGCCGCAGGCGGTTCTCGTCGCCCCGGATAAAATCGGGAAGGCTTTTGTCAACGGCAAAACGGAGCTCAAGTTTTTTCTTTTTGAACATAACTTCAAACATCACATAGAGGTTGTCGAGGAGGGAGCGGAGCGAATAATCGCCGTTGATGATTTCGAGTTTGCCCGCCTCTATCTTGGAGAAGTCAAGAATATCGTTGATGATAGAAAGCAGCGACTGGGCGGACTTGTAAATATCGTCAAGGTACTTGCGCTGTACAGGGCTGAGTTCGCCGCGCCTGAGCAGTTCGTTGAGCCCCAGTATGGCGTTCATGGGAGTCCTTATCTCGTGGGACATGACGGCAAGAAAATCCGATTTTGCCCTGTTGGCCGCCTCGGCGTTCTGTTTCTCCCTGAGTATGTCGGTAAAATCAATAAATACCGCCAGCGCCCCGGCGCTGATGCCCGCGTCTCCCCCCTGATCTCCTCCTATGCTCATTATCTCTATTGAATAATACCGCGCCTGGCCTTTCCCCGCAAAGTCAATCCACTGGTTAAGGGAGACCGTCTGGCCGGAGCCGGTTACGGTATCAACGGCCTTCCCGAAGGCCCGGATCACTTCGTTGTCAAGATAGGGCGAAAAGAATTCCCCGTAGGTCTTGTTCCTCACATAGTCAATATTGGGACTGCCGGTAAGGGTAAGGAACATTTTTGTACAGAGCACAAGCCTCCCCGCGCCGTCGAGGAGAAGTATGATGTTGGGGCAGCTTTCCAGAAGCATATCCGTGTAGGCTTTCTGTTTGGCGTTTGCCGCGGCAAGCACCGCGCCCAGCACTTCCTTGGACTCTACGGTCTTGGTTACCTTGTCAAGAAAGCTCTTGGTAAGCCTGACTTCCCTGGCAAGCCTCGCGTTTTCGAGTTCAAGCTGCCTTATCCGCTCTTCAAGCGGTTTTTTGTCAGGACTGTCCGGCACCGGCTGCGCTCCGTACTGTTATATCACGCAAAGGATAAACGTATTGTTATGAAAACGATTGACCGCCGATTCGCTCTGTATCTGCGTGGGGCAGATCTCACCGCCCGAATAGGCGAGGAGAAAGGGAATATTCCCGGCGTCCTTTTTTTTCAGAATTTCCGCCTCGGCAAAGGTATCGCTGCCCAGCGACATGCTCCGCGAGATACAGGAATAGGCAAGGACCAGCGACGGCTTCTCCTTCTCCGCCAGGGCGGCGTCTATCGTCTTTCCCGTGGTAAGAAGCACGTCGTCCTTGTCAAAGACCCCGATATACAGCGTGGAGCCTTTAGGCATGGCGCCGGCGCAGATGGCGTTTCCGTGTTCATCAAGGCCTATAAACACCCTTGAGACCATGGGGGTTCCGTCATTAAAGTCAAGCATAAAGGGAAGGGAGGTCATGGCGTAACTGGTTTCGCTGGCCTTGGTGAGGCCCATGGAGGCAAAATATTCGGTTACGGGGCGGTCGTTAAGCCCCGTAAGCAGATGGCCTTCTGATGAGGTTACTAAGGCGGACCTGTCAAGTATCTTGTTACGCGAAATGGAAGCCAGGTAAAAACGGGGCTGTATATCGCCGTATACAAGAATCATGGACATGCGGTCGCGGTAATGTTCTCCCCGGTATAGCATATAACATTCCCTGAAATCAGGAGTGTCGTCAACGGCCAGTGTTCCGAAACAGGGGATTCCCCCCGAAGCTCCGGCAATCACGCTCACATAATCGTCCCCGGAGTTTTCAACCATAAAGGGGGCAAAGGCAAAAATCAGCGCCGGTTTTTCTCCCCCTTCCCCGGCCCTGTAGGCCTCGCCTATCTTTTTGCCGCTTTCTTCCCTGAGCGAAGGGGTGAGGACGGTCTTAAACCGCACGTCATCGCCGCTCAATACCATGAGGGTCAAAAGCAAAGTACCCGCGTTGTCATTGACCGCCTGGGCCGAAGAAATGGTCCCCGCTATGTCAAAGGGAAAGGCTTTCTGCACGGCCTTTACCACTCCCGAAAGAACAAATTCATAATGACAGGCGATAATGCCTACCGAATTCCGCGACAGGGGCGGAGCGGCGTCAAGCTGGGCTTTAAGGTCCCTTACCGCGCCTTCAATATCATCAATACTTTTTGTGGAAACCGTTACGGCCTGGATCATACAGGCGCCTCCTCTTTAAGATATTTTTTTAGCAGGCCAAAGACTTCCCCAAAATCAAGGGGTTTTCCTATATGGCCGTCCATGCCCGACTCCTGGGCTCTCTCGATATCCTCACGGAAAACATTGGCGGTCATGGCGACAATGGGAATATGCCCCGTACCGTTTTCGTTCTCATACTCACGAATTTTTCTGGTCGCCTCATAGCCGTCCATTTCGGGCATCTGCACGTCCATTAAAATCAGGTCATATTTATCCGGAGCCTCCTCAAACATCCGCAGCGCCTCGGCGCCGTTTTCCGCGCAGTCAACTTTAAGGGAAGCGGGCTCAAGAAGCGCCAGAACTATTTCCCTGTTTATGTCCACATCCTCGGCAAGCAGTATGGAACCTTTCAATTTTTCCACAGGAATGATTTCCGTATTTACAGGCTCAAGAAGATTTTCCCGCCCTATGCAGTTGTTGATACAGTCGATTATGGTAGAAGGAAAAAGGGGCTTTGAGAGAAACTTGTCAACGCCTGCCTGTTTAGCGTCATTTTCGATGGCGTCCCATCCGGCGGCGGAAATCATGATGACCACGGGCTTGTACCCCGGCCTGTTCCCCGGAGCCGTGATTTTCCCGGCAAGCTCCACCCCGTCCATGCCGGGCATTTTCCAGTCCACAAAGCAGATGTCATAAGGGCCGTTTTTGCTGATAAGGGCAAGGGCTTCTTCTCCGTTTGGGGCGGTGTCGCAGGAAAAACCAAAGCGGTCTCCTATATCCGTAAAATATTCCCGTATGTCCCTGTCGTCATCCACGGCCAGAAGGCGGAAATTCCCCCAGTGAACACCGGGGGCAAAGAGGGCCTCGCCTTTGCCGTCCCCCTCTCGCAGGGTTACGGTAAAGGTAAACTCGGCCCCCTTGCCCGGTTCCGAATCCACCCAGATGGTCCCGCCCATCATTTCGACAATGCGTCTGGAAATGGCCAGCCCCAGTCCTGTGCCGCCGTATTTCCGGGACGTACTTGAATCGGCCTGCTGGAAAGAAGAAAAAAGCCGGTTCTGCTGCTCCATGCTGAGCCCTATGCCCGAATCCCTGACGCTTATCATAAGAGTATAGTTTGAATTTTCCCCGGCGTTTTCACCGGGCGCCGGAAACCGGGCGGGCTCCTGGTTCCTGCCACCGCCCAGGAGGGTGTCGAGGCGTATGTTTCCGTATTCGGGGGTAAACTTTACCGCGTTGGAAAGCAGGTTGGTAATGACCTGGGCAAGGCGCTGGTCATCGCCGTAGAGGAACTGGGGAATGTGCCTGTCTATGTATACCGCAAGGTTCTGGTGTTTTTCTTCAACCCTGAAATTAATCACATTGACCACTTTGCGGAGCATCTTTTCAAACTGGAAATTGTCAAAGGAAAGTTCAAATTTATTGGCCTCGATTTTTGACATATCCAGTATGTCGTTTATGACGCCGAGCAGGTGGGATGAGGCTTCTTCAATCTTGCCCAGGCAGTATTCCTTTTTTTCGATCTCGCCTGATGATTTGGCTATGGCGGTCATGCCGATGATGGCGTTCATGGGGGTGCGTATCTCGTGGCTCATATTGGCAAGGAATTCGCCCTTGGCCCTGCTGGCCCGCTCGGCCTGTTCCAGGGCCGCGGCCTTTTCCCGTTCCCGCTGGTCCCGTATCGCCGCCCCGGCTATGACGCTGTTTATCGTGCTGACCAGGATACGGTCGTTCTCGGTCCAGACGCGCTTTGAGCGGCACTCCTCCACGCTCAGGACGGCCCAGAAAATGCCGTCCACATAGAGGGGCGTCATGATAAAGGATTCTACCGCGGTGGCGCCCAGGACTTCGCTTTCAAGATTTTCGTTTACGTCGTTGCATATAATGATGGGTATGTCCTCCGGCTGTTCTACCGGAAATTCGCAGTCCACAATATCGCGCAGACCTTCGGTCTCAGGAACAAAACTGTACTCGTCGGCGGAACACCAGATGTAGACAGGCCGGAACACGCCGGAAAGCGGATCGGGTATTTCTATCAGTATGCGGCTTACGTTGAGGAATTCGCCGGAGATGCGCAGGCTTTCGTTTATCAGGGCCGAAGTATCGGCCGCCGAGATAAAGGTTCCGGTAAGGCGGGACATGAGCTCCTGCTGCCTGAGGCGCAGCAGGGACGCGGCGTCCTGCTTTTTTTTGGCAAGAAAGCCGGCGACGCAGATTATGATGGCAAAGAGTATAAAGACAACCAGGACAATCGCCATGCTGATGATGCGCCGCTGGGTTCTCAGAATCTGCTCGTCGCTTATATCCACCCCGGCAATGGCGACAATGGCGCCTTCCTTATCATACACCGGCGCGTAGGCCGAAAGCAGCCCCGTGTATCCCACCGAATAAAGACCCATAACTGTGGTCGCGGCCCTGCCTTCAAAGGCGCTGCGGGGCGCGTCCTCGCCGGGCAGTTCCGGCGTGGCAAGATTAACCGTCTCATCAGTCTCGTCGTTATCCACAATAAATTGCATCATTTCGGTGTCTACGCGCCGAAGGTAATAGGCGTAAACAAGATTGTACTCTTTGGCAAAATCAATGAGCCTCTTGCGTATTTCTTCAAAAACAGGCTTCTCCATATCTTCCGGGACAAGCAGTTCATTAAGTTCCTCGGCGCTGACAATGAGGGCCGCCGCGCGGCTCGCGGCAAGCAGCCTTTCGTCAATATTGCTCTTAAAATCAGCGGAAAGGTTGAAGATAAAAATACCGATGGAGGCGGTAACAGTCAAAACCATCAACGCCGCGGCGGAAAAGAGCAATGCCACAAGATTCCGGAGTAAAAAATTTTTTGCGCCGCCTGAAAAAACCATGGGTTTTTATGGAATGTTCCGCGGTCCGGAACAGGTTTCCGGCCGCGCAATGGGTCAGCCGAACATCGCTATGGGAACAAAGGTATCCGCCTTGAGGGAGGCTCCTCCTACCAGGGCGCCGTCAATATTCTCCTTTGCCATAAGCTGGGCGGCATTTTCGGCCTTTACCGAACCGCCGTACTGGATGATCATTTTTTCGGCCGCGGAAGCGTCGTAGAGCCTTGCTATCACGCCGCGCACATAGGCGTGAATGGTGTCGGCGTCTTCCGGCGTCGCGGTCTTTCCGGTGCCTATGGCCCAGACAGGCTCATAGGCCAGGGTTACCCGCTCCAGACCGGAGGCAGACACGCCTTCAAGACCCTTGCGGGTCTGGGTCTCGCAGACCTTTTCCGCCTGGCCGGCTTCCCTTTCGGAAAGCAGTTCTCCTATGCAGAGTATAACATCAAGACCGTGATTGAGGGCGAGATGGACCTTTTTGTTGATAAGTTCGTCATCTTCCTTATAGGTATGACGCCGCTCGCTGTGGCCGAGAATCACAACCTGTACGCCCAGATCCTTTAGCTGAAGCACCGAGACTTCGCCGGTGTGGGCGCCCTGTTCCTCAGCCGCCATGTTCTGTGCGCCAAGGAGTATGTTACTGCCCTTGACAATGGCGCCCACGGTCTCAAGGCTGGTAAAGCTCGGCGCCACAAGGTATTTATGCTTTCCGTCCTTGAGCCTGGCCGTGAGTGTCTTGGCGAGTTCCGCCGCCTCACTCCGGGTCTTGTGCATCTTCCAGTTTCCCGCGATGTAATAAGGTCTTGTCATGCGTGTCCCTCCTTAAAATTGCTTCCCTGCCCGTGTTTTGCGTCCGTGTCCTACCGGGCCCTGCAAACCTCAATGCCGGGAAGTTTCTTCCCTTCAAGAAGTTCAAGCGAAGCGCCGCCTCCTGTAGAGACATGGCTCATCTTTGACGCCAGGCGGAATTTGTTTACCGCGGCGACAGAATCTCCGCCGCCGACTACGGTAATGACCTGCCTCTCCGTGGCAGCGGCCACGAGCTTTGCCACTTCTTCCGTTCCTTTGGCAAAGGCGTCAAATTCAAACACACCTACAGGGCCGTTCCATACTATGGTTTTCGCCCCGGCAAGTACTTCCCTGTATTTAGCGATAGTCCTGGGCCCTACGTCAAGACCCATAAGCCCGTCCGGAAGGTCCGGGCCGTCTACATGAATCGCCCTGCTTGCCGCGTCAAAGGTCTCGGCGGCTTCCTGGTCTACAGGAAGCACAAGCTCCACGCCGGCCTTGCGCGCGCTGTCAAGAATCCTTTTGGCCGTGTCAATCTGGTCATCCTCGACCAGGGACTTGCCGACCTTATGGCCCTGAGCCTTGAGAAAAGTATAGGCCATACCGCCGCCTATGACCAGAGCGCCGGCGTTTTTTAAAAGGTTTTCGAGGACCGCTATCTTGGACGAAACCTTTGCGCCGCCGATAATGGCCACAAGGGGTTTTTGGGGATTGGTTACTATGGGCTCAAGGTAGTTGACTTCTTTTTCCATGAGAAAACCCGCCACAGACACGGGAACGAATTTGGCGATGGAAGCGGTTGACGCGTGGTCCCGGTGGGCGGTCCCGAAGGCGTCGTTTACAAAAATATCGCCGTAGGAGGCAAGTTCCTTTGCCAGTTTGTCCCGCTCGGCCTCTTCCTTGGAAGTTTCTTCCTTATGAAAACGGGTGTTTTCAAGCATAATCACCGATCCGTCTTTTTGGGAATCAATAAAAGCCTTTTTGCCGTAACAGGAATCCTCACCGGCAAAAATAACCGGCCGCCTGAGTTTCTCCCCAAGATAGGCGGCCACCGGCGCCATGCGGTGCTTGCTTTTGATATAGGCCGCCTCGTCAAAGGCCCTGCCGTCTTTTTCGGCCTTTTCCCTGGCCTTTTTCGCGTCTTTGGACGGATCACCCAAATGACTCATCAGGGTCAGGGTTTTAACGCCCTGCCCAAGTATGTAATTGATGGTAGGAAGCGCCGCGGTAATGCGGGTATCGTCCTGTACCGTACCATCCTTCATGGGCACATTGAAGTCAACCCTCATGATGACCCGCTTGCCCTTGAGATCTACCGATTTAACTGTCTTTATCATTTGTCCCCCCATATACGGGTTTAGTCTAACGCATTGCCCCGGTAACAAAAAGGCCCCGGCCCCAGGGAGGGACACGGAGCCTTGTTGTTCCGGGTTATCTGACGCTGTTTCAAATTTTCAATTTTGAAACAGCGGCCTCAGATTCAATTTGAAAAACAGGCTTACCTGCCGGCCATATACTGGAGCAGGCTTACAACCCTGTTGGAATACCCCCACTCGTTGTCATACCAGGAAACAACCTTGAAAAAGCGCTTTTCGCCGGGAAGATTGTTTTGCAGCGTCGCCAGGCTGTCATAGGTTGACGATCTGGGATCGTGAATCAGGTCAGAGGAAACCAGTTCTTCGTTGGTATAGCCGAGTATGCCCTTGAGATAGGTTTCGGAAGCCTTCTTCATGAGCCCGTCGATTTCTTCTATGCTGGTGTCCCTGCTCGCGGTAAAGGTGAGGTCCACCACAGACACCGTGGGAGTGGGAATACGGAAAGACATGCCGGTAAGTTTGCCCTTGGTTTCGGGAAGCACTTCGCCCACAGCCTTGGCCGCTCCGGTGGTGGAAGGAATGATATTGATAGCCGCGGCGCGGCCTCCCCTCCAGTCCTTTTTGGAAACGCCGTCCACTATTTTCTGGGTTGCCGTATAGGAATGGATAGTGGTCATGAGGCCCTTGTCCAGACCTATGCCCTCTTTCATGATTACATGAACCAGGGGCGCGAGGCAGTTTGTCGTGCAGCTTGCGTTGGAAACCACATGATCCGCCGCGGGATTGTATTTTTCGTGGTTGACACCGCATACAAAGGTAGGAATCTTTTTCTCCTTGCCCTTGGCCGGGGCGGAGATAATGACCTTTTTGGCGCCGGCTTCGAGATGGCCAAAGGCATTGTCGCCGGTAAAAAGCCCGGTGGCCTCAATGATATACTCCACGCCCAGAGAACCCCAGGGAAGGTTCTTGAGTTCCTTTTCGGCCATGACGCATTTGACCTCGTGGCCGTTTACCACAAGCACATCGTCATCTTCCAGAGACGGACTGCTTTTTTTGGAAGAAATATTCGCTTTCATCCGGCCCTGTATGGAATCATATTTGAGCTGATAGGCAAAATATTTCGCATCGGTAGAAATATCCGTTACCGCCACTACATCTATTTTATCCTTACCGAGCAAACCCTGATCCACAATAGCCTGAAACACCAGGCGGCCGATACGGCCAAAACCGTTTATGGCAATCTTCATACCATACCCCCAATCGATAAATTGATACCTAAATCATAGGAAATAAGGGGAAAAGAGTCAAGCCTGAAGAATGCGGTTGAGGAGCCAGGCCAGGGCGGGTACGGTAATCAGGGAACAGAGTATGCTGGTAAAAATAATCCTGGAGGCCAATTCGCGGTCGCCGTTGTATGTATCGGCCATTATGGAAACAGTGCTGGGGGCTGGCATGCCGCTCAATACGACCAAAACCCCCGCGGAAAGGGGGTCCAGCCCCAAAAGAACCACCACCCCCAGTACCAAAAGGGGGATAAAAACAAGCCGGATAAAGGAATAATACAGTACTGTCTTTGTAAACATTTTCCTCGGGTCCGCCTGGGCGAGTATGTGCCCGATGACCAGCATGGAAAAGGGGGCGGTACAGTTTCCAAGGCTGAAAACCAGCCGCCGCAGAAGTTCGGGCGGCGCAATGCCCGATACCATGATACCTATCCCGATATATGTGGCCGCGAGGCAGGGATGAAGAATAACCCGGACCGGGCTTTTTCCGGCGCCGGCAAAAATAGCCAGGCCTACGGTCCAAAGGGCTATGCGCACCGGCAGAAGGTACGCCGAGGCATAGATCAGGGCGCCGAACCCGTATATGCTCTCCGCCATGGGATTCCCCAGAAACGAGGCGTTTGAAATCAGGGTAGCGTAAAAAAGTATTTTCTTTTGCTCCCCTCCATAACGCCTGAACAGGAGGAATTTTCCCAATATATAGGTAAGAACAATGACGCCCAGAGAAACGCACAGCACCATGCCCAAGGCCAGAAAATCCCTTGTGCCGCCGCCGGTAAACGACGCGATGATATTGCAGGGTAAAAGGACATTGATGACCAGATTGCTCAGGGCGTTTCTGGAATGATTGTCCACCAGGCGGCATTTTTCCGTAAGAACTCCGACGCCTATGAGGCAGAGGAGCAGAAACTGCATGGTCAGCATAAGGTGGTAAAAGAGTACTTTATCGCGTCATCAAACACAATAGTCAGGGCCGAGCGGGACAGGGGGCAGCGTTCATAGGCAAGCGGAACCCTGTCGGTAAAGACAAATTCCGGCGTAATACCCGGAGCGGCGCGCTTTATTTCTTCATAGACCAGGGGATTGGCGCTGTTATAGCGCCGGTCTCCTGAAACGCAGGTTACGACTATTTGGGGAGCGACGGCGCGGATAAAATCGCCCGAAACGCTGTCTTCCTGCCCGTGATGGGCAAGTTTCAGAACATGGGCCTTGAGGCGGCTTTTATCCCACATATTCATGGCCTCGGCCGAAGGGCAGGCGTCGCCGGGCAGTAAAATCCCCAGCCCTCCGTGGACAAAGCGCAGCACCACGGAAAAATCATTCATCTTCCGGTCAAGGGCTGAAAGCCGCGCGGCAAAATCGTCTCCTCCGGCACGGTACAGGGACTCAAGGGCCCCGGAAAAAAAGGAAGCAAGGGCGGGGGAAGGCGCAAGGACATCGACGGTTATGCCAGGGGGAAGGGGATGGCCGTACAGGGGGGATGCGATCTCTTTGACAAGGCACCCGTCACGGGAAAGTTTTTCATAGATACGGTTATAGCTGTTCAGGGCGTCGAGGAATTTTTTTGAACTCCCGGAAAGCCCGTCCGGGCAGGGAGGCCCGGCCTCTCCGGGAATGTCCCTGCCGGAAAGGCCGGGATACACACCCCACAAGTTGCAGGGCACGCGCCAGGGCGTCCAGAGTTCCCTGACCCTGCCGCCGTTCATGACAAAGGGTTCTATGCCGCAGACATGATCTTCGTGGAAATGGGTTATAACCAGGAGATCAAGTTCGGTTATACCTAAGCGTTCAAGATACGTGGAACTTCGTATCTTTCCGGTAAGCGGAGGAACGAATTCTTCATCCCCGCCGCCGTCTATAAAAATCCTGAAAGCCCCCTCCCCGCTCTCAAGAAGTATGGCGTCTCCGTAACCGACGTTGATGAAAGTAATTTTAAGCACTGTACTGTCCTTTCGGTACTGGGAAAACGCGTAAAAGCCGCAATGCGTATTTTACAGGACTTGCCGGTCAAAGTCCAACGGGCTTTAACCGGCGGCAGACAGCCGGGTTGTCGAACAAGTCATTCAAACCTGCTTAAAAAGCCGTATCTTGTCCTTTGGAATAACAAGTTTTATCTTCTTTCCGGCGCAGTCTGTCTCCCAGTCGGCAAAGATAGTCTGTTCATGGAATTTGATAATATTCTTATATTGGGAACCTGTAAACATGGAGCTTTCGACTTCGGCATTAAGGGCCAGTATATTGCCCTGGGCCGACACATCCTCTCCGGCGGGGAAAATTTTAAGGTCCGCGGCCCTGAGTATGATGTTTATGCAGTCGCCGGGACGGGCTGTTGATCCGTCATTGCTCTGTATTTCAAGGCCGCTGATTTCGTTATCCGCCAAAGACACGCAGCCGTTATCTTTCAGGGTTCCCTTCAATATAGTGCTGTCCCCTATAAATTCGGCGACAAACATATTGACGGGCCGTGAATAAATCTCTTGGGGAGTCCCTGTCTGCATTATCTTTCCCTTGTTCATGATCACGATGGTATCGGCTATGGAAAAGGCTTCTTCCTGGTCATGGGTAACATAGAGGGCGGTGATGCCCACTTTCTGCTGTATTTCCCTGATGTACAGCCTGAGCCGGGAACGCACCTTTGCGTCGAGGTTTGAAAGCGGCTCGTCCAGAAGCAGCAGTTCCGGTTCGATAACCAGGGCCCTGGCAAGGGCGACGCGCTGCTGCTGCCCGCCCGAAAGCTGGGTGGGCCTGCGGCCTTTTTCCAGGGCGTCGCTGTCAAGGCCGACAAGGGCCACGATGTTCCTGACCCGCCTGTCCATTTCTTCCCTGGGACATTTACGGAGCCGTAAACCGTAGGCTACATTGTCGTAAACCGACATGTGGGGCCACAG
>JAISCK010000146.1 GCA_031265635.1 Spirochaetaceae bacterium | reverse complement strand
GCGGGAAGCTCCGGCCTACGGCGTCATACTGCGTCATTACGGCGTTGACGGGCGGGAGATGGAACGGTCCATAGCGCTCCCTCTGGAAGAAGCCCTTTCCGCCCTTCCGGGGCTGAATTCCCTTTCAACGGTTTCGGAGAACGGCAGGGTCCGCGCCTTTGCCCGTTTCAATACCGGAGCAGGGGGCGCTTATGAGGCGTTCCGGGAAGCGGTACAGCGGGTATACGAAACGCTGCCCTCTTCGGTACAGAGGCCGGAACTGGTCTCGGGGGATGACAGACGCCTTCCGGTGTGGAGCGCCGTGGTGGTGCCCTCGGGAGAAAGCCCCCTGCCTGAACGGCTCGGCGTTCTCCTTGAACGGGAACTGAAACCGGCCCTTGAGAGCATTGAAGGAAGCGGCGAGGTTGAACTTGCCGGAACAGGTCTTACCGAACTGGTCATTGCCCTTAAAAATGAGGCCGCCCTGGCAAGAGGCGTCAGCGCATCCTTCCTTGCCGCCTTTCTCGGCGCCCAGGATGTTCTCCTGCCCGGCGGGGAACTGGGGACCGGTACAGGGAACATTCTTATCAATGTTGACGGGCGTTATGGAACCGGCGAAGAACTATCTGAGGCCCTCATTCCGCTTCCCGGCGGCGGCGTGGTTCCCCTCAATCTCATCGCCGATGTATATGAAAGTGAACGGACTCCCGACAGCATTTCCCGGCTGGACGGAAAGCCGGCGGTGATGATTGCCGTTACGAGCGCGTCCCAGGCTGATCTTGCAAGCCTTTCAGGGGAAATAAAAAAGGAACTTGAACGTTTCAAGACCGGTGCGCCTTCTTCGCGCATGGCGTCCGTTAGCGGGTCAGGCCGGGCTGTTGATTTTTTTGTACTTTCCGACCGCGGGGCCGAAGAAGAAAGGGCCCATGCTTCCATTCTCAAGGCGGCTCTTTCCGGGGCGCTCATGGTCGCCATCGCCTCGGCCTGCTTTGCTTCCCGCTCGCTGTTCCCGGCCTGCCTTGCGGCCCTTGCCGTTCCCTTCATGCTTGTTGAAGCCGCTGCTCTGCTCAGTGTGCTGGGTTTCAGCCTGGACCGCACAATCCTCGCCGGGCTTGCGGCCGGCGCGGGAAGCGCTGTTGACGCCGCCATCCTCTGTACCGGCGGTCTGGCCCCGGCGCGTACCATGGATATGGGACGGAAGGCCCTCGTCAAACTGCTGCCGGGTCTCGTCTCGTCTTCGGCGACAACCATAGCCGCCCTCATTCCCCTTCTCGGTCTTGAATTCCTCTCAGGCGGCGTAAGCGCTATAGCCTGGGCCGCCGGATCAGTTACCCTGTCGGCCCTCCTTTCTTCAATATTTCTGCTTCCGCCCCTTCTTTTCCGGGATATACGGAAAAACCGGAACCCCGGAAACGGACGGTGCAAAAGAACGAAAGGCGGGATCAAGATCGTGTACTTTACACCTGTTATGCGCACTGTATCAGGTTATGCGATACGCCTTGGCGGGCATATAAGGACCCGCGCGAAATTATTGCGGCGTTTCCTGTCGCGCGGAATAAGAGTCTGCCTTGTTCTTACTGTCCGCCTGGCAGCGGCAAAGCCGCTTCTCATGCCGCTGTTCTGGCTCATTGTCAGCGCGTCGGGACTCATGGCCCTTTTCTTTTCAGGCGCTTCGGCGGGGAGCGTTCCGTCAGAGGATTCCGTCTATGCCAGGGTTGAATTCCAAGGCGGCCTTCTTATGGAAGAAGTTGACAGGGCCCTGACACCCTACGCGGAAAGTCTCCGTGCCGTTCCCGGTATCAGGGCGGTTCAGACCAGCGCCAGGCTTTCATCGGGATCGGTTTTGATTTCTTTTGATCCGGGCATTGTTGACGGGGACAGAGTACGCGAAACGGCAAGGACCATACCTGTCTCAGGGGGCTTTGTGTATATACCCGAAGCGTCAGCCGGAGAAAACATCTGGGAAATAACCATCGCCGGAGATGATGACGACAAGTGCCGCTCCCTTGCCGTGGACATGGCGCGACTTTGTTCCGGCCTTGCCCCGGTGCTGGAAACAGTTCTTAACTTCAAGGAGGGAAGCAAGCGCCTCTCGTTCCTGCCCGACAGGGAAAGACTTGCCAGGGAGAACATAAGTTTTTCAGCCGCCGGTGATTTGGTCCGCCGCTCTGTTGAAGGGCCTGTGGCGTACAAAAGGGTGGACAGCGGCGGTGAGACCGATGTGAGGATTCGGGGACTTCCTTTCAGCGGACCGTCAAAAGAAGACCTGGACGCGCTCTATGTACTTTCGGGAAAAGGCCCGGTTCCCCTTAATACGCTTGTTTTTTCCGAAACCGGCCGGGAGACCTCAAGCATACGGAGAGAAGACAGGAGACGCACAGCCGGTTTTTCGGTACGGACAAAGAGCATGGATCCGAGAAAGGTCAGGGAAGAGCTTGCTCCGGTACTGGAAGGCATGGAACTTCCTCCCGGTTACAGCGTTGAATTTGACAGGGAAGCGGTAAGGCGGGCCGAGGCCCTTTCCGGGACGCTGTGGTTTTTTGTCATGGCCCTTTTCTTCTGCTACCTTGTCATAGGCGCGGTGCATGAATCCTTTACCCTGCCCCTGGTCATTCTCGCGGTGGTGCCGCCATCCCTGGCCCTGCCCGCCCTGTGTATCGCCGGTAGTCCGGTAAGCGGAGAAGCGGCCTGCGCGTTTGTGGCGGTGAGCGGCATGGCAGTTAACGCCGCCGTTCTCTGCGCCGGGGAACTTTCATCTTCGATAATGAAGCTGCCGGAAAAGGCCGCCCTTCCTGATCTCTACCGGGCAATGCGGAGAAAATTCTATCCCCTTCTTGCCACAACCCTTACCACGGTCCTGGGTTCCCTTCCCTTTCTTTTTCTTTCCGGCGCGGTAAATACACTGGTCCGCACCCTGGCCCTGGTAAGCTGCCTTGGCGTGGGAACCTCAGCCCTTTGCGCCTTTACCCTGCTTCCCTCCCTGGCGTTCAGGTTTCCGTCCCTTTTCAGGAAGCGGGACGCCTCCCGGTAAAGCCGGGGATTCCAAGCCTATTTAACATTTCTTTAACAACTTTTTTTGAATTTGCGGTAAAATGAAACCCATGATCACTATACTGGTGGTAGAGGACGATGACAAACTGAACCGTATAGTCTGCGCTCACCTTGCGGAACACGGCTACAAAGCCGTCGGCTGCCTTTCCGCGGTGGAAGCCTTTGACCGCATGATAGACAACATCATCGGCCTTATTATTTCCGACATTATGATGCCCGAACTGGACGGCTTCAAGTTCGCCGCTATGGTACGGGAACAGGACAAACTGATCCCCATTCTTTTTATCACCGCCAGGGACGACATCGCCTCAAAACAGAAAGGCTTCCGTATCGGTATCGACGATTACATGGTCAAGCCCGTTGACCTGGACGAACTCGTCCTGCGGGTAGGGGCGCTGCTGCGGCGTGCGAATATCGCCAACGAAAAGAAACTTGTTGCGGGGAGCCTGGTCCTCAACGCCGACGAGATGACTGCGACGGTAGCGGGGGAGGAAATACCCCTTACCGTCAGGGAATTCAACGTGCTGTGGAAGATCCTGTCCTATCCCAAAAAGACCTTTACCCGGAACCAGCTTATGGACGACTTTTGGGGCGCGGAAAGCGAAAGTACACCCCGGACGGTGGACGTGTATATTACCAAACTGCGGGAAAAGTTTGCCGCCTGCAAGGATTTTGAAATTGTTACCGTTCACGGACTTGGTTACAAGGCGGTGCTCAAGTGAAAAACGAAACAGGAGCGGAAGCCTGGTGGAAGCGGATTTTCAGAACAAAAGACAGCCGCATAAACGCCGGGTATATGTCGATAAAACAATACCTTTTGCTGTTCTTCGCGGTGGCGGCGGTACTCGGGCTTCACATGATGAT
>JAISCK010000198.1 GCA_031265635.1 Spirochaetaceae bacterium | reverse complement strand
TATTTTAACTAACAATTTTGAAGAGGCGTTTGCGGAGAGACTGGCAATGGCCGAAATAGTATTCACAAGACTATTATAGCACAATGTATCGCAAAAAGACAAGGGAAATATCTCTTCTTCTGTTCAGCCTAACACCACGGTCTTAAGGATCATATACACGGCGGTTCCGCCCGCTATGCTGAGAAACGCGTTCCGTTTCCACAACTGCGCCAGGGCGGTAAAGAGGGACGCGGCAAGGACGGGCAGGGCCTGTTCCGGGTTTTCCTTTACAGGACCGGAGACGGCGTTACACGCCAGTACGGTCATGGCTATCGGGGGAACCACCCGTTCAACAAACGAAAGAAACGCGAAAGTTCTTTTTCCCCTTCCGCTTTTTTCATCAGCGCTCCTGTCGAACAGGATAAAGGGCAGGGTTCTGCAGAAGAGTATCACGAGGCCCATGACAAAACTGTAACAGACCGCCTCGCCTGTACTCAGCATTGGTTTCCCCCGTTTCGCGGCGTAACGTTCTCCCCCCGGACAGGGAGAAAAAACTGCGCGAGGGCAAGGGAGAGTGCGAGGGACCCCAGGAGGCTTATGCGGGAAGGGAGAAAGAAGGTCCCCGGCACGGTGATAATGGCGGTGAGGATAAAGGGCTTCAGTCTTTTTACCATGAGGTACTGTTCAATCATGAGTACGATGAAGAGGGCGGTGAGGGCAAATTCAACGCCTCCCATATCAAAGGGAATGAGGGCGCCCGCTATGCCCCCGGCGAGGGAGCCGAATACCCAGTAGCTCTGGTTGAGGAGCGCGAGGGGAAAAAGGATGCCGGGTTTTTCATCTTTGAGGCCGGAGTACAGGGCGAAGGTTTCATCGGTAAGGGCGTACATGAGGTAGTACCGGCTCAAGCCCAGTCCCCTGAAACGCTTTATCATGGAAAGGCCGTAGGCAAGATGCCGGGCATTGAGGACAAGCTGGAGGAGGCATGCCTCAGGAAGGCTTGCCCCTCCGGCGAAAAGGCCCACCGCGAGGTACTGGCCCGCTCCGGCGTACATGATAATGCCCATAAGGCCGCTGAGCCACCAGGGATAACCCGCGCCGGAGAGGAGGAGGCCGAAACCAAAGCCTATGGAGATATAGCCCAGGAACACCGGAAATGAATACGAAAGGGCCCTGAGGAAGATGCCCCTTTTTTCCGAGGCTCTAGGCACCGGAGTTCCCGCGCGCGGCTTCGGGCGGCGTTTTGTCAAGGCTTTCAAGAAGGGCCGCGATACGGCGCGCCGCCCTGCCTCTGTGGCTCAGCGCGTTTTTCTCGTCGCCGGGAAGTTCCGCTACCGTACAGCGTTTTTCGTCCAGATACAGCAGGGGATCGTAACCGAAGCCTCCTTCGCCCCTTGCCCGGTTGGCTATGGTTCCTTCCAGGGTTTCCTGGACAAGGAAGAAACGGTCTTCACTGAGCATGAGAACCATGGCGCAGACAAAGCGGGCGGCCCGGTTTTTTTCCCCGCCCAGTTCGTTAAGGAGCAGGGCGTTTCTTTCGGGGCTGTCAAGTTTTTTTCCGGCCCCGCTCCCGTAACGGGCCGAATAGATACCGGGCCTTCCGCCGAGGGCGTCTACGCAGAGCCCCGAATCATCGGCTATGACCGGCTCTTTTACCAGGGCGTACAATGCCCTGGCCTTGATAAGGGCGTTTTCGTAAAAGGCCGTCCCTGTCTCCTCGGGGTCAAATTCCACGGCCCTGTCGGCGGGGGTCAGTATTGTATGCCCCGTTAATACGGCGGCAAGTTCTTTCCGTTTATGTTCATTCGCCGTGGCAAACCAGAGAATCATGGAGCCATACTAGCAAAAAATTCAAAAGAAAAACAGGGGCGGCTCAGGGTTGCCCGGAAGGGAAAAATACTTTATTTTTAGAAAATGAACAGAGCTTCTCCCTTTTTTGCCGACATCATCAGCTCCCGTTTTAACAACGACGCGGTTCTTGACCTTTCCCGGGAGGGCAGGGTCCTTGTCATAAGCGATTTTCACATGGGAGACGGGGGCAGGACCGACGATCTGTCGCGTAACGGACCCCTGGTATGCGACCTGCTCGAAAAGTATTACTACCCCCAAGGCTGGCATCTTATACTGAACGGCGATATTGAGGAACTCCAGCGTTATTCGCTTGAAAAAATCAGGGCCCGCTGGCACAGGCTCTACGAAATTTTTGACCTCTTTGCCTCGGAGGGGAGGCTCTACAAAACCCTGGGAAATCATGATGAGGCCCTTGTCTTTGAAAAAGCCTATCCCTACGCCCTGTACAACGCGGTGCGCGTGGAGACCGGCGTTATTCCTGTCTTTGTTTATCACGGCCACCAGTCCTCCAAGGTCTACTCAGGCTATAACCACGTTATACGCATCCTGCTCCGCTATATTGTCAACCCCTTCGGCATCAAAAATATTTCCTCCGCCAGAGGCCCCCACAAGCGTTTTCATGTTGAACGGGAGGCATATACCTTTTCCCTTGCCCATAACTGCGTCTCGGTCATAGGTCATACCCACAGGCCCCTCTTTGAGTCCCTGGGACGTTTTGACTATATCAAATTTGAAATCGAAAGGCTTTGCAGGGCGTATCCGGGCCTGAGCGGCGACCAGCAGCGCCGTATTGCCGGCGAGATAAAGACGCTCCGTTTTGAGATGGCCAAACTCAAGCGTTCAGAACGGCGGGACGTACTGCGCCGGAGCCTTTACGGCGACGGTATAACCGTCCCCTGCCTTTTTAATTCAGGCTCGGTTATCGGCAAGAAAGGCATCAACGCCATTGAACTCGACGGCAGGAACATTGCCCTGGTCTACTGGTTTACCGAAGGCGAAGGAAAAACTTTTATAAGCCGGGGAGGGTACCGTGTGGACAAAGTAAGCGGCCGCATGAGGGCCGTGCTTAACAGCGACAGCCTGGAATTCATCAAGGCGAAAATTGAACTTTTGGGCCGTTAGCCAAACCTTCCCGCGTTATGAGCATAAACCCTCATTTTTCGCCGCGTATTCCCCGAAAAGATATAAAGCGGATACAGCCTTGACGTATTTCAGAAGAAAGGACCATTATAGATTGAAGGAGTATTGCGGATGGCCGAACCCCGTATTTTAGGCAGGGTCATAGTATTAGTGCTGCTTATCATCGTCCTCGCCGGCGGAGGGCTTTTCTGGTTTGACTATCTCAATGTTATTGACGCCAAGGCCGTGCTTGCCCCGGTGTACCGTTTCTTCGGCCTCGCGCCCCGCACCCAGACCGAACTTGAAGGCGAAGAATTCCTCTCCCTTGACGCCGAAAGGCTTGCCGTGCGCCTTGAGGCCCAGGAACTCCGTTCCCTTGAACTTGACCAGAGGGAACAGGACCTTGACCGGCAGCGGGAAGAAATTGAACAAATGGCCCAGGAACTGGAGCAGCGGCAAAAAACGCTCGATGACATGGATCAATCGCTTAAAGCCAGGCAGATAGATGCCGATGCTAGAATAAGCAACGTCGAACAGAATGCCCGTGATCTTACGGGTATGCCGCCGGAGCGAGCGGTGGACATAATCGCGGCAATGAGCGATCAGGACGCTATAGACGTGCTCCGGATGACCGAGGAAATAGCGGGCCGGGAAGGGACAAGTTCCATTGTGCCCTACTGGCTGTCGCTTTTGCCTTCGGAACGGGCGGCGGAACTCATGCGTAAGATGGCCGGCAGACCCCGGTCCCTTAACTGACAGCAACCGCCCGTAACCGGAATCATAATGAGGAGGTTGGGCGGTGATTGAATTATCAGCCCAGGTATCAGCACAGCCTCAGGAACCTTCCGGGACGCATAGTCCGTCATTGGAAGCGCTTACCGGGCGCGGCAGGACAAAGAAAGCCGGGACCAGGGACAAGGCCGGGGACTTTGCCGGCCTGATAAAGACTCTGCTGGAAAACATAAAAAAAACCGGACCTGAACTCGCGGAAGGTCAAATTCAGCCTGAAAATGCCGGGGGCGTTCTTAAACCGGGCAAAAACCAGGGCTGGAAAGCGCCGGCAATTATGTCCCGGAACAAGGACGATCTCATCTTTTCAAAAGAAAAAAACCCCGCTTTCGCTCTGTCCCGCGACGGGACAGAAGGAAACGAAGGGGTTTTTCTTTCAAAAGAGGAGAAACCGGATAAGAATTCCGGGCTTTTCGCGTCGTTTCACCATGAACAGGGAACAAAAGACCTGCCTCTTCCCGCCGAGGATGAAGATTTCTCCCCCAAAGACGCGGTCCACAGCCTCGCCGATCTCATGAGGCGCGGGGATTTTGACAAAAGGGCGTTTGCCGGGGATTTGCCCTCCGGGGACCTGGGCCTTGCTGTCAAAGACCGTTCCGCCCTGTTCGCGGGCCCGGCCGGAAAGACCGGCGAAACGCCCGGAACAAAGGAAACCCGCCGGGGCCTTGTGGACCTGAACAGGACCGGCAAAACCGGGAAACAGGAAGAAACCAGGGGCCGCGAAAGGCTTGCCCGGACAAGAACCGGGAGCCGCTTTGAGATCAGGGATTTCCGGGGGGACGCGGAACCTAAAAACATCCCGGAAAAGGCCGGCGAGCTTACCCTTTCCGGAAAACGGGAGCTTCCCGGAACCGAACTTGTCTTTCGCGTCGAAGGCCGTTCCCCGGCGGAGGGCCGTGAAACCCCCGGCACTTCCCCCGGCGACGCCCTGACCCGGGAACTGCGGGGCGCCCTTGGACAGGACATAGTGCGCCACGCCTCCATGATACTAAAGGACGGCGGCGAGGGCCTCATACGGCTTTCCCTTAAACCTGAAAGTCTTGGAAATGTAAAGATACGCCTTGAATTATCCGAAAACAAAATAGCGGGGCATATCATTGTAGAAAGCAATGACGCCCTCAGGGCTTTTGAACGGGAACTCCCGGTTCTGGAAGCGGCTTTTAAGGAGTCGGGTTTCAGCGGAGCTACCCTGGAACTTGCCCAAAACAGCGCCGACGGAACGGGCGGACAGAGGAACAGAGAGGATGCGAGCCCCTTTTATTCCGAAAGTCTGGCGGCTTCGAGTTACGAAGCCCTGGTTGATTACCGCGCGGACGATTCCGGCGCTCTTGTCCGCGGCGACGCGCGGATCAATATGCTGGCCTAGTGAGGAGTAATTATGGAGATACAGGAATATAAAATGAGCCCCCAGGAGATAGCCGCCAATGAGCAGTATGTCCGAAGGGCCAACAGGGAAATATTTGAAAACAAGATGCCGGTGCAGACCCTGGGAAAGGATGAATTCTTAAAAATCCTCCTCACCCAGTTGGCCCATCAGGACCCCACGGCGCCTATGGAGGACAAGGAATTTATCGCCCAGATGGCCCAGTTCTCCACGCTGGAACAAATGAGCGGTATGGCCAGGGATTTTGCCCAGCTCAAGACCATCCTGATAGGCAGCGAAGCCCAGGCGTCCCTGGGAAAGGGCGTTGAGCTTGTGGACGGGGAAGAGATAATCCAGGGAACGGTAAAGGCCGTATCACGGGGCGACAATCCTGAAATTCTGGTGAACGGAAGCGTGTACCAGTGGGATCAGGTAACCAGTGTCTTTGCGGAATAAGACAGCAAAGCAAGTCCGTCCCCGGCCTTTTCGCGGCCCGGGACAGGGTAAAGGAGCAGCATCATGATGCGGTCATTGTATTCCGGCGTGTCCGGACTTCAGAATCATCAGACGAGAATGGACGTCATCGGTAATAATATTGCCAACGTTAATACAACCGGGTTCAAGCGGAACCGGGTGAATTTTCAGGATATGATCTACCAGCAGCTCGGCGCCGCGGCCCGTCCTACCGAAGACGTAGGCGGGGTAAACCCCAAGGAAGTCGGTCTCGGCATGACCATAGCGTCTATCGACACCATCCACATCCAGGGAGCCCTTCAGTCCACCGGGAACCAGACCGATCTGGCCATACGGGATACGGGCTTCTTTGTACTCCGCGAAGGGGACCAGGACTACTATACCCGTGCCGGGGCTTTCAGCCTTGACGAGAACGGGACCCTGGTTAATCCTGCCAACGGTTTCAGCGTCCAGGGCTGGATGAGCCGTATTATTGACGGCGTGGAAATTCTGGATACTTCCCGGAATACCGAAAACCTCGTGATTCCCGTGGGAAGCAAAGACCCCGCCAGGGCCACAACCCTGGCCAACTTTGCCTGTAATCTGGACAACCGCACCCCCCTCATACCTGAAGGGGCAAGCCAGGCCGACATCATCAGCGGAACCTGGGGCACCGAAATCAACATCTACGATGCCTTTGGCGGAGAGCATGTACTCAGGGTTGAATTCAGCCGCGTGCCCGGAACCAACAACAGCTGGACCGCGTCGGTAAACGTGGACCCCCAGGCCGCCGCCGCGACCAACGCCTCCGTGGGCCTGGGAGAAGCCGCCCCGGCCGTGGGAGAGGGCAATACCTTTACGGTGAACTTCTCCAACCTGGGGAACCTTGCCGGGGTGGTTGACGCCGCGGGCAACGCCTCGCCCGAAACAGGCGCCGTAACCATGCAGGTTGCCTACGATGTGGCCGACGCCACTCCCGGAGCGGACGGCGAACTGGTGCGCCAGGAATTCACCCTTAACCTGGGGGCCGTGGGGGGGCTTGTAAACACCATCACCCAGTACACTTCCGCCAGCACCACCAAGATCTTTGAGCAGGACGGCTACACCATGGGCTATCTTGAAAACTTCAAAATAGACCAGAGAGGGGTGATAACCGGCGTGTATTCCAACGGAAGCCGCAGGCCCCTGGGCCAGATAGCCCTGGCAACCTTTGCCAATCAGGGCGCCCTGGAAAAGGCTGGCGACAATAATTTTGTGGCTTCCAATAATTCCGGCATCGCCAATGTAGGAACTTCGGGAACCGCGGGCAGGGGCGCGATAATTTCAGGCACCCTGGAAATGTCCAATGTGGACCTTTCGGATCAGTTCGTCGATATGATAGTTACCCAGAGGGGTTTCCAGGCAAACTCCAGAACCATACAGACCGCTGATCAGATGCTTCAGGAAATACTGACCCTTAAACGGTAATAAGTGATGATACAGGTAACCCGTCTTGACGGCAAAGAATATTTCATCAACCCCCACCAGATTGAGTCCATTGAGGTTAAACCGGACACCAATCTCACCATGCTTTCGGGCAAGCATGTCATAGTCCGGGAACCGGTGCCCGAACTTATCAGCCGTATCATCGAATACCGCAGACAGATCGGCGCTTTCAAGAATGAGGAGTAGTTCACTATGGATATAGCAACCCTAATTGGTTTGGTGGGCTGTTTTGCCATGACCGTCATGGCTGTCTATACTTCAGGGGGATCCATAGTTACCTACATGGACGTGCCCTCGTTCTTCATGACCGTAATCGGTTCCTATTTCGGCCTCTTTACCTTTACCGGCATGTCCAATGCCATCGGGGTATTCAGTACCATAGGCCGTACCTTTAATATTCCCAATTTTAACGAACAGGGCATCATTACCAAACTCATGGCTTTTTCCGACAAGGCCCGCCGCGAGGGCCTTCTGGCCCTGGAAGAAGAACTTGAGGACCTGGATGACGAATATATGAAGAAGGGCCTCAGGCTTGTGGTTGACGGTACAGACGCGGAGGTAATCAGGACCCTTATGGAGACAGAACTTAACCAGATTCAGGAACGCCACGCGGCCAAGATATCGGTTATCAATATGTGGGGAACCCTGGCGCCGGGTCTCGGAATGCTGGGAACCGTCGTCGGCCTTATAGCCATGTTAAGAAACCTGGAAGACAAGAGCGCCCTGGGTCCCAACATGGCCGTCGCCCTTATCACCACCCTGTACGGCGCCATCATAGCCAACCTCATCATGATTCCCATTTCGGGAAAACTTAAAGCCCATGACGCCATGGAAGCCAAAGCAAAGGAAATGGAGATTGAAGGCATACTCTCCATACAGGCCGGGGATAATCCCCGTATCCTGGCGATGAAGCTGCTTTCCTACCTTAATCCCATAGACCGCAAGGCGGTGGAAGCCGAAGTGTTAAAGGATTAGACATGGCAAGAAAAAAGGTTGAGGATGAGGGAGTAAAGGGCGACTGGATCGTAACCTATTCTGACATGGTTACCCTGCTCCTCTGTTTCTTTGTGGCCCTCTTTGATCCCGCCGAAGCCGACGCGACGGCGGTAAACGCCATGCTTTCGGCCCTCAACAATATAGGCATGGGAGCGTCCACCGGAGGCAATACCCTCGCGGCGGGCCGTAGCGCCGACCTGGGCAATACCATCATGAGTCTCCCCGCAATGGAAAGCGGCAGGGCCCTGGGAACCGCGCTGAGAAAGGCGGTCAGCCTCTTTAATCCCGAAATCAGGTCGAACAAGGTCCGCGTTACCCATGACGAGCGGGGCCTGGTGATAAGCCTCGCCTCGGACGCCTTTTTCAATCCGGCCAGCGCGAGAATAAACATCGAGTCCACCAGGGACATACTTCTCAGGCTGGGGACCCTCCTTGTTTCAGATGAACTGAGGGGCAGAAAATTCAGAATAGAAGGTCATACCGATGCTGAAGTTACCGACCCTGAGGGTCCCTGGGAAGACAACTGGCAGCTTTCCAGCGAGCGGGCCAGGTCCGTACTCCGCTACCTCAGCGCCCTGGGAGTAGCGGAAGACCGTTTTCAGATTGCGGGCTTTGCCGACACCGCGCCTATCGCCAGCAACGCCACAGCCGAGGGCAGGGCGTATAACCGCAGGGTTGATATTATTATTCTTGATGAAGGTCATTTATGAGAGCATCCGTGCATTTGCAAAACAGCGGCTTATCCTGTACTATGAATATTGAAGCGGAGGTACTAAACCATGTCAGATGATGATGCGTTGGATCTGGAAGGCGGCGACTCGGTAAATCTTGACAGTTCGCCCAAAAAAACATCCGGTCTGCGGACCCTGCTTCCCAACCTGCTCAAATTCGCGGCCATAGGCCTCGGCGCCCTTATCTTTATTGTTACCGTCGCGGTCATAACCTTTAATATACTCAACAAGGGCGGCAGGTCCCAGACTGCGGGCGTTACCGCGGAGACCGACCCCTATGTGGGCCGCCGTCCCCAGTACGCTTCTTTTACCTCCATAGGCCAGGTGAGAACCAGGACCATAGACCCCACGCCCTATGCCGTGGTGGTGGATATGGTACTCCAGTACGACCAGAACGACAAAAACGCCCAGACCGAACTTACCGGAAGGCTCAACGAACTCAGGGATTTTGTGCGGAGTTTTTTCAATTCCAAAACCGCCAGGGAACTGCAGCCCGATAACGAAGCCAGGGTAAAGCAGGAGATACGCGAGGCCCTCAATACCCGCATCCTTGATTCCAGCAAGGTACGGCAGGTGCTCTTTACCCAGCTTGATGTTCTGCAGATGTAACGAGGAAGCGCGCGGCGCTTTTTCGGTCCCTATGTAACAGACTTCTAGGCTCCGAGTATGCAATAGTACCCCTGTTTCGCCCTTTTTACAAGATCAAACGATCCGTCGCAGAGCAGCCACAGAAAAAGAGCGCCGTTAAGGGTAAACGACATGGCCTCTGAAAGCTGTACCGTGTCGGCATGGGCGGGGATTTCCCTGTCCTTTTTCGCCTGATTGAGGAGCGTTGTCTTTGTCTCATTTAGCCGCTGGTTAAAAATAGGATTGGGAAAGTCTTTTCTGCTCAAATATATTTTATACACTTCCCTGAGAATGGCCGTCCCAAGGGATTCAACGTGCCTGAGATACAGTTCGTGGAGGGCCCAAAGCCGGTCAATAGCCCTTTTCCCCTGTAAAATCAGGGAAAGATTTTTTTCGAGTTTAATCTGGGTGGTATTGTAAAAGTCAAGAATCAGGTCCTCTTTTGACCTGTAATGAAAATAAAACGCCGTTTTGGACACTTCGCAAGCCCTGCAGATCTGCATAATGGAGACCTTGTCATATCCGTTCCCGCGGAAAAGCTCTATGGCGGTGTTCAGGAGATCTGATTTTGTAGAAACTTTATCCGGTCTTTTCATGCGTTGTTGATTGTAGAACATATAAAGCCCGTTGACAATGTAACAATAAATTCTTTATAGTACCTAAGTACTATAAAAATAGTACCTATGTATTATAGGCAATTCTTGCAAAATCAGGAGGAATAATCGTGAAAATCGCAAAGTTTTTATTGTGTACAGCCGTATTGGGCATGCTTCTCGGCTGCAGTTCGACCGGCGAAAGAAACAGAAATATAAACTTTAAGCCGGGGACGTATGAGGCCTCCGCAAGGGGTATGTACGGTCCTGTTACGGTAAGCGTTACTGTTACTGAAAAAGAGATAGTGTCTGTTACTATAAAAAGCCATCAGGATACAGGCGGTCTCGGGGATGTTGCGGCGGAGAAACTCCCCCCGCGTATTGTCGGAGCCCAGTCTCTTGCGGTTGACGTTGTCTCAGGTGCAACCGTTACCAGTTCTGCCATATTAATGGCAGTGGAAGATGCCCTGAGCCAAAGCGGCGTTGATTTGCCGGCCCTCCGTATCGCTCCGGCTAAAGATCCCCTTAAAAAGGGCAGGAGTGAAAACTTCGATGTAGTTATCGTTGGCGCAGGGCTTGCCGGGCTTAATGCGGCCTATGACCTCAAAATCAATCACCCTGAAATTTCCTTTGTGATTCTGGAACAACTGGATATTATCGGCGGCTCTCTCCCGATGGCGGGCGGGGCCATTATCGCGACCAGTTCAAGGTACCATAAAGCCGAAGGAGTTGAGTGTACTCTTGATGACATTGTCTTTCTTGTTGAGAATGCGATAAAACAGCCTAGCCGCCGTACTCTGGTCCGTAATGTGTTCGGTAATTCTCAGGAACTTTTTGACCGCTATATTGACTGGGGCCTTGAATTTACAACTCCTTATCAATCGCGGCCTGCCAATAACCCTAATGTCTATGCTTTTAGGGTAAAGGGCTGGGGGGCGGGATTTGCCCAATTCTTTAACCGGCATATAGAGGAGAACCCCATTAACCTGAGGCTCCGTTCCTGCGTTACCGACCTTATCGTTACTAACGGTAATGTTACCGGCGTGAAAGTACAGGACAGTGAAAAAGAATACGAAATACACGCAAAAGCGGTTCTGCTTGCCACCGGGGGATTCGGGCAGAACCAGGATTTAATAACACAGTATGCACCGCTTTTTAAGGGCGGTTTTTCCCAGACCAACGCGGGTGCCAGCGGCGCCGGTTTTATCATGACCATGCGCTTTAATACCCCGGTTGTCGGTGAAGGGCTCATGGGCGGCCGCCTTGCGGCGTTCACTACGTACTCGGCTATACCTTCAAACTTTATTGTATCCCAAGAAGGAAGGCGTTTTGTTGATGAGAGCAATGATGACGCCGTTATAAGCGCTCTTGACGGCGGGAAAGTAAGCGGTTATAAACTGGCTGACGGAACTTTCGCTGCGGACGGCAGACTCGTTACCAATGTCCACATGGCACCGAGTATTGATCATCGGGATGCGGGGCTCAAAGGGTATAATACGCTTGAAGAACTGGCTAGGGCCCACGGTATCAATGAAGCGAATCTGGTAAATGAAGTGAGGACCTACAATGCGGCTGTAGACAGCGGGCAGAGTCCTGGTTTTGGACTTCCCGCAGATAAGGCAACAAAAATAGAAACGCCTCCCTATTATGCCGAGCGTTTATATACTGTTTGGTATGGTACGGTTCCGGGTATCAAAATTGATGATACCATGCATGTTTTGGACGGTTCCGACAGGACGGTTCCCGGTCTGTACGCGGCAGGAGAAGTAGCCGAAGGCAACCTTTGGACCGTCACCTATCCCGGCGGCGGAACTGGTATCGGTTTTGCCATATTCGGCGGCGCCTTTGCGGCCCGGCAGATTGCCTCCGACTTGAAATAAACTACCGCGGCTAATGATATCAAGGCCCGGTTAAAGTAAATTTTTAAGCAAAACGCCCGGACAGGGTTTACACTGTCCGGGCTTCCTTCCCCCTAAATAGGGTGTATAAACCTAAATATACCCCCATTTTATGCCGATTATCAAGAAAGACCCGGATTTAAGCCTGTTAAAGGTCTTGCGGATTGTTTTTTTTGGTGATAAAAATATAGCAGGGGAGGGTGTGTGACAGAGGTCTTATCTCAGGAAGAGATTGATCAGCTTCTTACCGCGATTAACGCCGGTGATACGGAACCGGAAGATTTCCGTCCCGCCGCCGATACCCGCAAAATAAAAATCTATGATTTCAAACGGCCCGACAAGTTCTCCAAAGAACAGATACGCACCGTTTCCATCATGCACGAGACCTTTGCCCGTCTTACCACTACAAGCCTCTCGGCCAATCTCCGCAGCCTCGTCCATGTCCATGTCGCGTCGGTAGACCAGCTTACCTATGAGGAATTTATCAGGTCCATACCTACCCCGACTACCCTGGCAATCATCAACATGGACCCCCTTAAAGGCAACGCCATACTTGAGATAGACCCGGCGGTAACCTTTTCCATTATTGACCGTCTTTTCGGGGGAACAGGAGAGGGGACCAAGGCCCAGCATGAATTAACCGACATAGAGACTTCTGTCATGGAAGGCATCATAGTCCGTATTCTGGGGAATATGCGCGAGGCATGGTCCCAGGTGATTGATCTGCGGCCCCGGCTTGGCCAGATAGACACCAATCCCCAGTTTGCCTCTATAGTCCCCCCCACCGAGATGGTAGTCCTTGTAACCCTGGAAACAAAGGTAGGCGATGTGGAAGGTATGATGAACTTCTGCATACCGTACATAACCATAGAGCCCATCATCGGCAAATTGTCGGCCCAGTACTGGTATTCTTCGGTACGCCGGGGTACAACTACCGAGAATCTCAATATTCTCAAGGATAAGCTGGCAAACGTCGATGTTAATGTAGTGGCTGAAGTAGGAAAAATTCCAATTCCGGTCCGTGATGTATTGGCCCTGCGGACCGGAGACATGGTCCGTCTGTACAATGTGAGGGTAGGGGACCCTTTTTCCCTCAATATCGGGAACAAAAAAAAGTTCCTCTGCAGGCCCGGTGTTATCGGCAAAAAGATGGCGGTCCAGATTATCAAGAAGATCGCGGAGCTTGAACAAGAAGAATTTGAAGAGCTCACGTCCGAAGGGGAGGATTCATTATGAGCGACGGCGCTCTTTCGCAAGATGAGATTGACGCACTGTTGGGAGGCGTAGATTCTTCCTTGTTAGGCGGCGGAGGCATGCCCGGCGGCGGAGGCGCTGACGGGGACCGCAAGGCCCTGGAGGATTTTCTCGGCTCTACGGTAGGAGCCCTTTCCTCAAATCTGGCCATGATGACCGGCGCGCAGGTAACGCTGAACAAACCCAGGCTTGAGACTTCGGGGCGGGACGCCTTTCTGCAAAAACTTCCTGAGACGGTTACGGCGGTAAAGGCTGATTTTACATCGGGCTTCCCCGGTGAGCATATGTTCATCATGGGCGAGGATACGGCAAAAAAAATCGCCGCCCTGATGAATAAAGAAGACAACATAGAGCTTGACGAGATGGCTATGTCGGTCATAGGGGAGGTTATTTCCCAGCTTACCGGCACCCAGATTACTTCCCTGACCGATAAAACAGGCAACAAGAATATAGCGGTCATGTCCCCGGAGGCGGCCAATGTTCCCAAGGCTGTGGCCGCCCTTCCCGGAAGCGATTTTATAGCCGCTTCCTATGACCTTGACCTTGGTGACGGCGCTGTTTATCCGCTTTGGGAAATTTTCGGTTCCCAGACAGCGGCCGAAATCACCGCGGCTCTTGGCGGCCAGCCGTCCCAGGCCATGCCCGCGATGGATATGGGCATGCCCGGTATGGGAGCCATGCCCGGCATGGGCGCGATGCCCGGTATGGCCATGCCCGCCATGATGCCGGGAATGATGACCGGCATGATGGGTTCTTCTCCGGCCAATGTACAGCCGGTTCAGTTTCCGGGTTTAAGCCCCCAGCCTACGCCGCAGGAACAGGGCAATATCGGCCTCATCATGGATGTTTTCATGGAGATGACCGTGGAGCTTGGGCGTACCCGCAAACTCATCAAGGAAATTCTCGGCATGGGCGAAGGTACCATCATCGAGCTGGATAAACTTGCCGGCGAGCCGGTGGATATACTGGTGAACCACAAACTCATTGCCAAGGGCGAAGTAGTGGTCATAGATGAAAACTTCGGCGTCAGGGTTACCGAAATTGTCTCCCCCATGGAGCGGATGAACGAGATGGGCTAAGTCCCCGCGTTTTTTTCCTAGTAAATGTTGTTTATGCGCGTCAAATTCCACATAATGGCTGATTTTCTTTGTTTTTACGGCCCGGGGGCTAGCACAAAAAAGATAATGGTTGTATAATTACACGTAGCATAAAGATTTAAGGTCAGTTTGTACTTGGGAGGGGAAAAACTGAAACCGTTTCACCTTACGGCAGGGCTCGCGCTCTGTTTTATCCTTACAGGAGTTCCGCTCCACGCCCAGGTTCCCGGTCCTTCGGACGGAGAGGGGGAGGTCCGCGATCACGGTATCCGGGACGCTCCGGAATCCCAGGCCGCCGGATCTGCCCTTGAGGGCGCGGAAGACGCGCCTGATAGTCCGGTAAATCCGTCCGTCCCGGCTGATGAAAACCTCCTGCTTCTTGACGAAGAACTTCCTCTTCTTCCGGAGCAAGGCGGCGTTTCAAACTTTTTCCCTGTTTTCAGAATGGTGCTGGCGCTGGCCCTGGCCGCCGCGGCGGTTTACGGCCTGGTGTATTTCCTGAAACGCCTGGGCAGGCCCCAGCCTGTTCAGGACGCCTTTCTCAAGATTTTGTCCAGCGTCCACCTTGGCTCAAACCGTTATGTCCATGTGGTGCTGGTAGGCTCCAGGGCCTATCTTATCGGCGCCGGGGACACGGGGGTAAACCTCATCGCCGAGCTTGAGGACAGGGAAACCATTGACGCTATGATACTTGAGGAATCGAGGAGGGCCGCGGAAAGCGGAAAGCCCCTTGACTTTAAAAAACTTCTGCGGCGTTTTTCCGCCCAGGGTCCGTCTCCCGAAATACCCGGCGCCGATTCCATAAAAAAGCGCCGGGAAAGGTTCAGGAGGCTGTAGATGGGCCGTTTTGTATTTGCCCTAGCCGTGCTTGCTGCCGCGCTTGTCTCCCCCCTGCCGGCCCAGACGCCGGGCTTTCCCGATATGGCGGCCCAGGGTACCATGGAAGTGCCTGACCCTCCCTCGGGTCCGGTGATTCCCTTTATTGATCTTACCATACGCAATCCCGAATCAGGCCGGGAAGTGGCCTTTTCGGTGCAGCTCCTCCTCCTCCTTACCATTCTTTCGCTGGCGCCGAGCATCATCATATTGATGACCAGTTTTCTCCGCATTTCCATAGTCCTTGATTTTGTAAAACGGGCCCTCTCGCTCCAGCAGGTTCCCCCCAACCAGGTCATACTGGGCATTTCGCTCTTCCTCACGATATTCATCATGTGGCCCACTTTTACAAACATCTATGACAATTCCATACGGCCCCTTTCGGCGGGGGAGCTTTCCGTGGAAGAAGCCTACCGCGAGGCCGAAGGCCCTTTGAGAATTTTTATGTACAGCCAGATGCGGGGCAGTCCGGGGAATATCAGGCTCTTTATGGCCATGCGGGGGCTTGACCGGCCCAATACTCTTGCCGATGTGCCGACCTATGTGCTTATTCCCGCCTTCATACTCAACGAACTTACCATAGCGTTCAAAATAGGGATACTGCTTTTTATTCCCTTTATCGTGATTGATATGGTGGTGGCCAGCGCCCTCATGTCCATGGGCATGATCATGCTGCCGCCGGTGATGATTTCCATGCCCTTTAAGCTCATCCTCTTTATACTGGTGGACGGCTGGGGTCTCCTGACGGATCAGATGGTCCGTTCTTTCCGGTAAGGGGCGCAGGGTGAGTATAGGGGATATAACCAGTCTCCTTCGGGGAGGTGTTTTACAGGTGCTGCTCATGGCTTCTCCCCTGTTGTTTACCGCCCTCATCGTGGGTCTTGTGGTGGCGATACTCCAGGCCACGACCTCGATACAGGAGCAGACCCTGACCTTTGTGCCCAAGGTGATTGCCATACTGCTGGTTCTGGCCCTTCTGGGCGGATGGATGTTCAGTTCCCTGGGGGATTATACGGTGCGGCTTTTCCGCATGATTCCCTCGATGACACGTTAGGGGTAATACGGTGCGGAGAACGGCGCAATGATTGAAGGAACCATACTCAGCGATATACTTTCCGCCGCTCCGGCTTTTCTCCTTATCGCCGCCAGGGCCCTGGCCATTATGGAGACCGCGCCCCTGCTTTCCTCTGACTCAAATCCCCAGGTGGTAAAGATAGCCCTGGCCGGGTTTGCCGCCTACGCGGCCTTTCCCGGCGCGCTGGTCAGGACCTGGGATCTTTCGGCCTTCAATATGACTTTTGTGTTTCTGCTTATCGGAGAAGCCCTTATAGGGGTGATTACCGGTTTTTTCATGACCCTCATCTTTTCGGCTTTTTCCACGGCGGGCCAGTTCTTTTCCCTCCAGATGGGCTTCGGCGCTTCGGAAACTTTTGACCCCCTTTCGCAGATAGAGAATCCCCTCATGGGCCAGTACCTCAACCTGGTGGCCATGCTGGTTTTTATCAGCGCGGGAGGGCTCAGGACCCTTTTCCTCGGCGGCTTCTGGCGTTCAATACAGTCCCTGAGCGCCCTGAGCCTGGTACAGGGCCGGGAACATTTTCTTTCCATGCTCCTTTCCGGCCTTACCCGGCTCTTTCTTGACGCCATGATAATTTCCATGCCCATACTGGGGACCCTCTTTCTCACTTCCCTGGCGACAGGGCTCATTTCCAAGGCCGCGCCCCAGATCAACATACTTACCGAGGGCTTTCCCATTTCCATTACCGTGGCCTTTGTCCTGATTCTGGCTACCATGCCCTTTATGGTCGAAGCCTTTGGCAGGGTCATTGATTCGGGCTTTGGCAGCCTTGAAACCCTGTTTATCAGGGCCGGCGCTCCCATACGCGGGGGAGGCGGCCTGTGATACTGCTTGATGACGGCGTTATGATAGATCTCCAGTGGTTCGCCGCGGAGGACGAGGGCCGTACCGAAGAACCGTCTGAGTACAAGATACGCAAGGCCAGGGAAGAAGGCCGTGTGGCGAAGAGCCAGGAGCTTACCGGCGCCCTGGTGCTGCTGCTTCCCGCCCTGATGATACTTTTCCTTGCCCCCTATATATTCAGGACCTGCGTGGAGATGCTGCGTTTTTATTTTACCAGGGCTGTTGAACTTGACCCGGCCAGGGACAGGATAATCGCCTTGAGTTTTTTTTCGTTCCTTGTACGGCTTGCCCTTCCCATAGCCCTCACGGCCATGGCGGCGGCTGTCTTTGCCAATCTGGTTCAGACAGGCTTGCTTTTTACCGTCAAACCCCTGACGCCTAATTTTTCAAAAATAGTTCCCCGTTTCGGCGACTATTTCAGGCGCACCCTGTTTTCCATGGAAGGGCTGTACAATTTCGGCAAGTCCCTGGTAAAAATGGCCCTCATAGGAATGACGGCTTTTTTCATCATACGGTCAAGGATAAAGGATCTTGCCAATCTCCAGACCGCGGGCCTGTGGACCTCGGTAAGTCTTGTTTCTTCCCTTGCCATACGGATGATCATTATTTCCGCCCTGCTTCTGCTTGTTCTTTCGGTGCCCGATATACTTTTTCAGCGCTGGCGCTACCGGGAATCCCTTAAAATGACCCCCCAGGAAGTCAAGGAAGAACGGCGCATGTACGAGGGAGACCCCCTGGTACGGTCAAAACTGCGCCAGAGGATGCGGGAACTGCTTTCCGCCAATATGGCGGTTAACGTGCCCAAGGCCGATGTGGTCATCACCAACCCGACCCATTTTGCCGTTGCCCTGGAATACAGGAAGGACGCCATGCCCGCCCCCAGGGTAAGCGCCAAGGGCGCCGACGAACTTGCCCAAAGGATAAAGCGCATAGCCCTGGACAGCGGCGTGCCCATAGTGGAGAATAAACCCCTTGCCCGTTCACTCTATGCCGAAACCGAAATAGGGGACATAGCGCCGCTGCGCTTTTGGGAGGCCCTGGCCGCGGTTCTTGCCTCTGTCTCCAAAATTAACGAAGAGCGCCGCGGGGCCGAGAATGTAGGAGCGTGATGAAAGATGTCTGATATAAACAGCCCGGAAAACGGCAGGAAGGCATACGATATGGCCATAGCGGTGGCCGTGGTGCTGGGCATCATGATGTTTATTGTTCCCCTGCCTACGATAATTCTCGACGCCCTTATGGCCATGAACCTGATTTTCTCGCTCATAGTGCTCCTCCTTGTGCTGTACAACAAAAAAGCCGTTGAGTTCAGCCTTTTTCCCTTTGTACTGCTCATGGCTACGGTCTTCGGCCTGGTACTCAATGTATCATCCACGAGGCTCATCCTTACCAGGGGCGCTTCCTTTGACGGCCGCATGATACGGGCCTTTTCTTCCTTTGTGGTAGGTTCGGGAGGTTCCGAGGGCCTTGTGGTGGGCTTTATCATTTTTATCATCATCATTGCCGTTCAGGCCGTGGTTATCACCAAGGGAGCTTCCCGTGTTTCGGAAGTGGCCGCCCGTTTTACCCTGGACGCGCTGCCGGGCAAGCAGATGGCCGTGGAGGCCGAATACAATTCAGGGGCCATTACCGAAGAAGAATTCAAATCCCGCAAGCGGGAGATACAGCAGGAATCTGATTTTTACGGCGCCATGGACGGCGCCAGCAAATTTATATCGGGCAATGTCAAGGTCGGTATTTTTATTACCGTCATCAATGTACTGGGCGGTTTTATCGTAGGCGTGGCGCTTCACAATGAACCCCTTGCTTCCGCCCTGGGAACCTATATTACCTTTGCCGTGGGCGACGGCCTTTTAAGCCAGTTCCCCGCCCTGCTTGTTTCGGTGGCAATGGGTATCGTGGTTACCCGTTCAGCCTCGGCCGGGGATACCCTCAGTTCGGTCATGATAAAACAGTTTTCCCGGGACGCCAGGGTGTACGGCATAGGGGCGGGGGTGCTTGTTCTTTTTGCCCTGCTCCCCGGTTTTCCCTGGTATGTGCTGATACCCATGGCGGTCCTGCTGGGCTTTTACGCCCTCAGGGTAAGCAGGGTGAAGCGGGCCGATTTTGAGAAGATGCGGAGCAGGGAGGCCGAGGCCATAAAGCCCAAGGACGAGAGCGCCGAAATGTCGCCGGTCGTTCCCCTTGACCCCCTTTCCCTTGAACTGGGTTACGGGCTCATACCCCTGGTTGACCGGGACAAGGGAGCGGAGCTTCTTGAGCGGGTGCACCGCATACGCCGTGAGTCGGCCCTGGACCTGGGGCTGGTGATTCCCCGTATCAGGATTATCGACAACATGAGGCTTGAGCCTTCGGAATACTGCTTCAAGATCAAGGGCGTTGACGTAGGCAGGGGCAAGATACGCATGGGCTACTATCTGTGCATCAATCCCGGAGGAATCAAAGAAGAAATTCCCGGCGAAAAAACCAGGGACCCCGCCTTCGGGCTTCCCGGCCTCTGGGTAAGCGAAGACAAGCGGGACCAGGCTGAACGGGCCGGATACACGGTGGTGGACCCTCCCTCCATCATCGCCACCCATCTGACCGAAATCATCAAGCGCCACGCCTCTGAACTTTTGGGCCGTCAGGAAACCCATGCCATACTGGAAACCTTGAGGAAGGAATATCCGGCGGTGGTTGACGAGTCCCAGAAGGTCCTCAATCTTGGCGAGATTCAAAAGGTGCTCCAGGCCCTTCTGGAAGAACAGGTGTCCATACGGAACATGGTTGCCATACTTGAGGCCCTTGCCGATTACGCGCCGGTTACCAGGGAAACCCGCTTTCTCACCGAAAAGGCAAGACAGGCCCTGGCAAGGCAGATATGCCTCCAGTATGCCGGCGAGGACAGGCGTCTCCGGGTGCTGACCGTCAACCAGGTACTGGAACAGAAGATCGTCGAAAGCAGGGTGGAGACCTCTTCGGGCGTTATGTCGGCCCTTGAACCGGCGGTACAAAGGGAATGGATCAAGGCGTTGTCCCGTTCCGTCGCGTCGGTGCAGGAACAGGGCTGGGCGCCGGTGCTGCTCTGTTCGGAGGCGGCGCGTTACCTGGTCAAGTCATCGACCTGGAGGGAACTTCCCGATCTGGTGGTCCTTTCGGTTCACGAGATTGTCTCCGATATCATCGTGGAACAGATAGGCGAAATAAGCCTTGAGAGCATGGCCGCTTAAAGGAAAGGGCATGGAAATAGTAAGCGAACAGGCTGAAACCTATACCGAAGCGCTGCGAAGGCTGAAAGAAAAATTCGGCGGCCGTTTTGTTGAGATGCAGCACCAGAAAATCAGGCTCAGGGGCCTTCTCGGTTTCTTCGGCAAAGAAGGCGTGGAGGTAAAAGGCTATATACGGGACTACATGCCGGGCTTTGCGGCCTCGCCCCAGGCTCCCTATGCCCAGTCGCCGGGAATTCCCCAGGCGAAGGTGGGGAGCCTTGCCGAGGAAAAGGAAAAATTTATCGCCGCTTCCAAAAAAGACCCTACCCTGCAGGTACTCCTCAGTGAAGTAAAGGACATCAAGAAGCAGCTTGAAAAAAAGAACGACAGCCAGGCGTCTCCTTCCCACAGCACTATAGAAAGGCTCACCGACGCCCTGGCGCTTAACGATTTTTCCCATGCCTATATCAGGCATATTACCGGGCGGGTAAAAAAGGAGATAACCCTTGAGGCCCTTGACAATTACGAGGACGTGGAGGAACAGGTTGTGGACTGGATAGGGGAGAGCATCAGGATTCACGACGAGGAAGCCTTTCACCTCAAGCCCCGTATCCTTGTTCTTGTCGGTCCCACCGGGGTAGGGAAGACCACAACCATAGCCAAACTCGCCGCCATGTACAATATAGGCGGTTCCGCCGTCCGCCCCCTTTCCGTAAGGCTCATAAACATAGACAATTACCGCATAGGGGCGAAGCAGCAGCTTGAGACTTATTCTTCTATTATGGACATTCCCCTTTCAAACATAACGGACCATGAGGAATTGAGAAAAACCATAGCCCTCTATGCAGGCGACGCCGACCTCATACTTGTCGATACCATAGGCAAGAGTCCCCAGGACGGCGTCGAGCTTGCCAAGATGAAGCAGCTCCTCTCGGCCTGCGGTTCCCGGTCCGAGGTACACCTGGCCCTCAGCGCGACCACCAAGGCCAGCGACATCGGGGACCTCTTGCGGCAGTTTGAACCTTTCGGCTACGGTTCCGTAATTGTTACCAAACTTGACGAAACCAGCAGGGTGGGCAATGTGCTGAGCGCCCTCTGGGAAAAGGACAAGGCCGTTTCCTATATCACCAACGGGCAGACCGTGCCGGTGGATATACGAAAGGCTTCGGTGGTTCCCTTTCTTATCAATCTGGAAGGTTTCCGCATAAACCGTGAACGTATAGAAAACCGCTTCCCCGGCGCGGACGCGGAAAAAATTAACTGGAGACAATGATGGCAGATCAGGCTGAAAAACTGCGGGAGCTGATGAGGCAGAAGAACCGGCCCCCGAACAAAGAAAGCAAAAAGACCCCCGAAAAGACGCCGCGCCAGACAAGAATCATCACCGTTACCTCTGGCAAGGGCGGCGTGGGCAAGACCAATATTTCGGTAAATATGGCCCTGGCCTACGCCCGCGCGGGCAAGCGCGTGATAGTCATGGACGCGGACCTGGGGCTGGCCAATGTCAATGTTATGCTCAGCGTTATTCCAAAGTTCAGCCTGTACCATGTGATACGGAAACAGAAGACCATGAAGGATATAATACTCCAGACCGAATACGGCATCAGGATAGTGGCCGGGGCTTCGGGCTTTTCGCAGATAGCCAATCTTTCGGAGGAGGAAAGGCAGAATTTTATTGACGAACTTAATACTCTCCAGGACGCGGACATCATCATCATAGATACCAGCGCGGGAGTATCGAGCAATGTGCTTGACTTTATCGCCGCCGCCGATGACGCGGTAATCGTTACCACTCCCGAACCTACGGCCATCACCGACGCCTACGGCATCATCAAGATAATCGCCACGGAGATTGACAGCTTCAACATGGGGCTTAAACTTGTGGTAAACAAGGTAAAGAGCGCCGCGGAGGCGAAAAGGGTGGCGGACCGCATGACCAATATAGCCGGGCAGTTTCTCAACCTTAAAGTCGATTTCCTCGGGTTTATCTACGATGACCCGGCGGTGTCCCACGCGGTGGTCCGCCAGAGGCCCTTTATGGTGACGGACCCCAAATGCAGGGCGTCCCAGTGCGTGCAGCATATTGTGGGCAGGCTCGAAAAGAGCGAATCCAAGGAAAACGGCGGCTTCGGTACTATGCTGAAACGGCTTTTCAGCCGTTCCTAGCGGGCTTTGGAGGAAGACGGTGTTCAACCTGAAACTAAGCGTCATAGCCGCGGGGGCGGCCTTTGTGCTTTCGCTTGTCATCGGCATCATAAGCCATGCCGGTTTCCCCTATGCCCTGATCAGGGCGCTGGTTTCAGGGGGGCTTTTTTTCTTCCTCAGCTCTTTCGCCTACTGGGCCGTAAGCCAGTTTGTCCCCGAATTGCTTGATATAGGCCAGGACTCCGACAGCGGGCTCCCCGCGCCCGGTTCAAACGTGGATATTTCGATTGACGCTGCGGACGGGGATGACGATACCGGCGTGCTTCCCCCCCTTGACCGGCAGTATGTTGAACCCGGAGGAGAGACGCCTGAAACAGGGGAGGCGTCTGGGTTTTCCGCCGCTCCGGCCCCTTCTCCGGGGCAAAAAAGCGCGAATACCGGGGCAAACAGGGCGGCGGCTCTAGACCAGGGCGGTCAAAACGGATATACTAATGGCGGGACACTTGTAGACGCTAAAGACACGGGCACACAAAGCGGCGGCTCTGATGCTCCCGTTCTGCCCGAAACGGACGGAGCGGTTGATATGCTGCCTGACCTGGAACTGTTGTCCGCGGCCTTTGTCCCCCAGGAAGAAGAAGAGCCGGGCGAAGAGGCCTTTGTTCCCACGGATGCCGGAGGAATATCGGGGGCGGTTTCTTCTCCGGGCAAAAAGACTTCCGGGCAGGCTGATTTCAATGTAAAAGAGATGGCCCAGGCCATACAGACTATTTTAAAGAAGGACGAGAAAGGATAACCAATGGGGAATGTCCTTGACGAGCAGACAGAAGAAGCACTCTGGGTCAAATATCGCAAAACCAGGAACCCCGCAATACGCGAAGACTTTATCAAGCAGTACGCTCCCCTGGTAAAATACGTCGCCGGCAAGGTCGCCGTGGGCATGCCCCACAATGTTGAATTTGACGATCTTGTGGGGTTCGGGGTATTCGGGCTCCTTGACGCCATAGATAAATTCGATCCCAATAAAAACGTAAAATTCAAGACCTATGCGGTAACCCGCATCAGGGGGGCGATTTTTGACGAACTCCGTTCCATCGACTGGGTGCCCCGTTCAGTACGCCAGAAGAGCAAGGAAATCGAAGACGCCATAAGTTCCCTGGAAGCCCAGCTTGGAAGGACGGCTTCGGACCAGGAGGTGGCCAATTCCCTGGGCATGAACGAGGACGAATTCCTCAAGACCATAATGAAAATTTCGGGAACCTCGGTGCTCTCTTTAAGCGATGTCTGGTTTTCGGGCGACGAGAACGACAAGGTGTCCATAGGCGAGAGCATAGAATCGCCTTCAAGCTACAATCCCGACGTGATCGTCGAAAAAGAAGAAATCAGGCGGGTCATTATCGAATCCATCAACGAGCTTCCCGACAAGGAAAAAAAGATACTGGTCCTGTATTATTACGAGGACCTTACCCTTAAAGAAATCGGCCAGGTGCTAGAGGTAACAGAATCCCGTGTATCCCAGCTCCACACCAAGGCCATACTCCGCCTCCGTTCAAAACTGACCAATATACGCAAGGGCATAGTATAACACAGGAGAGGGCATGGTAGATTTTGTCCAGCTTCAGGGCCTCATGAAAGAACGCTTGGAGCGGGACAGGTCCATACGCACTGTGGACGCCCTGGGAGCGACGCTTGAGGACGCCGTGGCCGAGGCTTCCGTTCTTTTGGGCGTATCCCTGCGGCGCATAGAATACGAAATCGCCGAGCGGGGTTCGCCGGGTTTTCTCGGTACCGGCAAAAAAGACTGGAAGATACGGGCCTATGAAAAGGCCGTCAGGAAAAAAGCGAAAAAAGGCGGAGGCCGTTCAGAGGACGAGGAAGCGTTTATTTCCCCGGTGATAGAGGACAGGGACGGCGACGCCTTTGTGTTTCTCAGCCACGAAGGGGCCTTCCTCAAGGTTATTCCTCCGGTGGGAAGGGGGAGGCGGGCCGGCGAGTCCCACGCCATGGACGCCCTTCACGCGAGGAATGTCCAGGAGATAGACGAAAACGCGGTCAGGGAGACGGTGCGGCAGGCGGCAGGCGTCTATGTCAAGGCCGGAACCTTTGCCGTAAACCCGATGAACGACGCCATAGTCAGCGTCGAAATCAGCGCCCAGGAGATGAAGGGGTCCATCTACGTTACCCCGCCGGGACCCGGCGGCTGTGATCTTTCGGCGGAAACCTTTTTAAGCGTTCTCCGTAACAACAATGTTACCTACGGAATCAATGAAGTGTTCCTCAGGGAATTTGCCGACCGGCCCCGGTACAAGGAAGCGGTGCTTGTCGCCGAAGGTACGCGGCCCGTAAACGGCAACGACGCCTACATGCAGTACAACTTTGAGACGGACCAGAGCAAGGTAACGCTCAAGGAAGGGGCCAACGGCAAAGTTGATTTTAAGGACCTCAATATCATTCAGAATGTGGTAGAAGGCCAGCCCCTGGCTAAAAAAATAGATTCCCAGCGGGGCGAACCCGGCCACACGGTAAGCGGCAAGATAATTCCCGCGAAGAACGGCAGGGACATAACCCTGCCCCTGGGAAAAAATGTCCATGTGGCCGAGGACGGCCATACCATTATCGCCGACATGAACGGCCAGGTAGTGGTGGCCGGGGCGAAAATAAACGTCGAGCCTGTGTATACGGTAAACGGCGACGTAAACCTCAAGACCGGAAACATCATATTCCTCGGCACGGTGATTATCACCGGCAATGTGGAAGACGGCTTTTCTGTCAAGGCGGCGGGCAATATAGAAGTCCACGGCACCGTCGAAAAGGCCGAACTTGACGCCGAAGGGGACATCATTGTGTACCAGGGCATTACCGGAAAAAACGAAGGATCGGTCAAGGCCGGAAGGTCCATCTGGGCCCGTTTTATCGAAAACGGAACCATAGAAGCGGGCAATATGGTGGTCGTGTCGGACGGCATAGTCAATTCCCAGGTTGACGCCAACAAGCGCATTATATGCCAGGGCAAGCGGGCCCACATAGTAGGCGGCCGCCTCAGGGCCTCCGAGGAAATCAACGCCAAGGTCATAGGCAGCCCCATGGGCGGCGCCGAGACAATCTGCGAAGTGGGCTATGACCCCAGGGAAAAGGCGAAACTTGACGTACTCCAGGAAAGCAAGGCCGCTTCGGAAAAGCAACTTGAGGATATTCAACTTAATCTCCAGACCCTTATCAATATAAAGAAGCAGCGGAAATCCCTTCCCGAAGACAAGGAAGCCTATTTGCACGAACTTATGGATAAACGGGAAGAGCTTACCGGGGAACTTGCCAAGCTGGGCAGGAACCTTGAGGAAGTGCAGGACTACCTCAACAACCTCAAGACCAGGGGCAAGGTCTCGGCTTCTTCCAAAGTGTATCCCGGAGTCAAGATTGTCATCAGGGATGTCAGGGAAGATGTCAGAAACGATTACAAGGCCGTTACCTTTATACTTGAAAACAGCCTGATACGGGTTACCAAATATGAGGAACCTGATGACGAGGCGAAGCGAGGTCCCGATGGCTATACAACCAATTGACCTGCAGACGCTGTTTACCCAGATGGACAAGGTGGGCAAGGCCCAGGCGGAACAGCGGGAGGGCCTGGCGATACAGCAGTCCCTTCAGAGCGTCCAGATGCAGAAAAAGAACGACATAAGGAATGAATCGGTTAATGAGTCCCGTGACCCGGGAGAAGAGGGCTCTGAACGGATCAGGGACAAAAACGCCGAAAATGGCGGCGGGGAAGGAGAGCGGGAGCGGAAAAAGCGGGAAGAAGACGCGGAAGACCACCCGCTCCCGGTGATCAGGGATACCTCGGTGGGCAAGATCATTGATCTTTCAGGATAGCGATGAACGGGGCATATTGGGTTTTTTCCGGCGTTCTCATACTCTGGGCTTTGAGCTTTCTGTATTTCAGGTCCTATATAAAACGGCGCACCGCCTCCGGCCGCATACTCACCGCGTTCCGCGATGAGGTAGACCAGCTTGTCGCCGAGATAAACGCCGCCACCGACAGGGATCTTTCCCTTATCGAGGACCGCGTTACCAGTCTCCGAGGGCTCCTGGATGACGCCGACAAAAGGATAAAACTCCAGCATACCGAACTTGAACGGCATAACGCCCAGGCGGACGCCTACGCGGCCCTGGGCAGGCGCTATGTGGTCAAGAACGGACCTGTACCCGCGCCGGAAAGCCCGGCCCCCGAACAGCCGGATGAAACCGGCCCTGTTCCCGGAGCGCCCTCCCAAACCCGGAGGCCCCGCTTTATCCGTTCAAGCATACAGATTGAACCCAAAGAAGCGCCCTTTGCCGAGCGGGTTATGGACCTGTACCGGGGAGGCTTTTCTCCCGGCCTCATCGCCGGAAAACTCGGTTCGACCATAGCGGAAGTGGATCTGGTAATAGCCCTGCGGCCCCGGGGCTTTGAGCGGGGCCCCGCGGACACGGGACCCCAGGAAAGCCCTACATCTGGAAACGGGTTCCCAGGGTAACGCCAAAAGACTGGTCGTTAAAGTTATACAGCCCCGAAAGGTCTATCTTGATTACCGAAAGGTTAAAGGCGACGCCGCCAAAGAGCCTCATGCCCCACTGGGTGTTTTTGATAATCGACGAAAAACCGCTTGTCCCGTCAAAATCCAGGGGTTCAAGGCCAAGGCCTTTTAATTCATTGTTTATAGCTATCTTGGCAGCGTCATCTATGGTACCAGTGCTGTCATAGTCAAGATTGGAAGTGATTTCATAACCGGCCTTTGACCAGCCGTGGGTGAGGCCCGCTCCCAGATAGGGGGTAACAATAAGAAAGGTCTTGGAAATCTGTGCCTTTATGTCCAGAGTGAGGGTCTGCCAGGTAAATTCGGCCCTGGGGTTGGCAAGCTCAAGAGTCTTGCTTAGTGTAGGAATATTGTAGGTCTGGCTTCCCGGAATATCAATGCCTATGCCGCCGTTCATGTAGTTAAAGCCCACGCCGAGGGATAGCTTGGGCATGGCGGCGTTGCCCTTGAGTATGGCGTAGCGTATGTCGCCTCCCACCATGAAGTGGTGGAGGTCAAAGTCATCGGAGACCGAAGGCAGGACCGCTATCTTGACACCCGCGTCAAAAGGAAGCAAAAAGCCACCTATGCGGCCCTCGGCGCCAAAGCCGGGGTAGGGAAGTCTCGAATAACCTCCCGGCACATTGGAGTACATGGCGTTTGCCAGGGTTTTGATGTCCCCCGAGTCAAGTACGGTTGAACCAAGAAAGATACCGGCGCCGAAGTGGGGAGGGGCGCCGACGATCTGGCCTATATAGGCGTCCGACCAGTTAAGACCCATGGTCGAGTTAAAGGGCAGGGCCTTGGCCATGGCCGAGGAGAATTCCTCTACCCCCCTTTGTAAATCGGTGATCGGTTTGATAGTTTGGGCAAAAAGCGCGCCCGCAACAAGGACGAAAACCAGGGCTAAAACCAGAATCTTTCTGTTATTCATAAGGCCTCCCGACCTTCCCGGAAAATCCGGGAATATGTTGTTTCTCCTAAGTATATCCCCTTTTTGGGGAAAAACAAGCGCTCCCCCTAACGTTTGGCCTCGGTGAGGTCATTGGCGTTGAGGATGAGCACCGAGCCGTCGTCCCTCTGGGTGAGGAGCATGGTTCCATCAAAGAGCAGCGCCGCCTGGGCGTGTACCGTTGCCGAAGAGCGGGCCTGGCGTTCCAGACTGGTGTTGAACCTGGACAGGTAGAGTTTGTCCGCGACAACGCTTATGGCGTAGAGGTTGTCGCCGTTTACCCAGAGCAGGCTCAAAGGATGTATGTCATCCGTGCCCTGAGCCTTCATCTCCAGAGTGTCGGGGCTGAGTTCTATGAGCCTCACCGCTCCCGGCCCCCTGTTTTCCCCGGCCACGGCAAAGATACGGCCATCCTTAAGGGTAACGGTGCGGCCGCTTATCGTATGGAGGGTGGACGCCCTGAGTTCCTCGCCTGTGGCGGCGTTCACCCTGACAAGGTCTCCGAGACTGGTGTCGGGCCCGGTAAACCTGACTGCCAGCATGGAAGCCGCGGCTCCCGCGCGGGCATCCTCCTGGGCTATAAGTTCCTGCTGGTCCCTGGCTATCTCCTGCCTGTCCTCCTGGGCTTCGGCGGCCTTTTCCCCGGCGAATTCCTCAAGCCTTTCGGCCTCGCTTCTCTGTTCTTCAAGCTGTTCCTGCTGCTGGGAAAGCGCCTCTTCGCGCCTTGTTGCTTCTTCCTCGCGCCGCGCCAGTTCCTCAGCCTGGGCCGGGGTCTGCTGACCGCCCTGCTCCTGCCTTTCCTGGGCTATAGCTTCCCGTTCCTGTTGAATAGCCTCTTGTTCTTCCTGTATGCGCCGCTCTTCTTCCTGTATGGCCTCCCGCTGGTACGCGGCCTCTTCTTCGGCCTCTTCGGCCTCCCTTTCCTTGAGGTCAACCATATCCCGGCGGCTCTCTATGCCCCGGTCCTCTTCCCGGCGCATCTCCTCCACCACTTCCGGCGAAGAAAGGGAGCCCGTGTCAACGGCGCTGAGGGAACCGGGCCTGCCCGAAGCCAGAGGTATAACCATGAGGGTACGGCCCGGCCATTCATCAAAACGTATGGAAAGCCCGGCCTTGTCCGAACTGAGATTGCTTACCACGGGGTTCTTGTACCGGGTGGTGAAATACTCCCAGTTGCCCCTGAATACGGCGTTATAGATGGTAACATATTCGGCCAGAAGCGCCGCGTCCCTGGCTGAATACGCATAGGCGCTTTCAAGATAGCCCTGAATGATGAGCCTGAGATTCCGTATATGGTCAACGCCCACATCAACGCCGAGCCCGAAAATATCCGCGTCTATCTTGTTCCCGTCGGGACCCGAAACCGAGTGAATGACAAAATACCTGTTTCCCCCGCCGGAGCGCGCCGCGCCGTCAGACAGCGCGCTGCCAAGGCCCGTTCCTATGGCCTTGATCTGCCCCAGGGTTTCTATACGGGCATGGGGCCCTTCATAGTTGATAAAAACTATGCGTTCCTGACCCTTCTTAAGTTCCTCGTCGTCAACCTGGGCGCCTGCCCGGCCCGAAGCGTACACTATAAAAAGAAAGACAAAAAGAGCCGGTTTCAAAATCCGGTCAATTTTGAAACAGTACCAGGGGTGTTTGTTCATTTTTTTATACTCCTTTAGGCGGACATAA